>CAWLBR010000181.1:0-4445 GCA_963855085.1 Gammaproteobacteria bacterium | reverse complement strand
ATATTAAATGAACTGGCATTTAACGTTGACGTTGTGGCCGCATACTCGTCGGAGATCATACGCTGATCTTGAGCCAACTGGGACACAGCAATATCGTAGGCGCCGGTATCTGCTGAACCAATCACTGATGTCAAACTAATGGCCGTCGTATCAGACGAAGTGCCCGTGCTCGTGGATAACTCGTCGGCATCATTGAGCTTTTCGAAAGCTGTTTTTAACAGCCCGACTTGATTAGCGACCAAGCCATAACCGGAAATAGACGCTTCCGTCGCAGCGATGTCGCCATCGATGGATTTCTGTTTTGGTACCTTTTCTACATCCGTCAAATCTTGGGCGAGTTTGAATACGTCCAAACCCGAGCCTACGCCTAGGGTGGTTAGGACCGATGTTGCTACACTGCTTACTTCAGCCATTTATCAATTCCTAATCTACATATAGTTAAATAAACTTAATTGTGAGATCTTGGCAAAACTGCTCTGTGCTGCCTCCAGAGAAAGCATTTCTGCTGAGAGCGCGGTAACGGCCTTGGCATAGTCTAAGTCTTCAACGCCAGACAACAGCGTCTTGTATCTGAGCTTTGCATCGCTGAGCATCTCGCGCTGCGAATCCACAACAAGCATTCGACTTCCCACATCCGCCAGTGATCCCGACAGATTTTCAGACAGCTCACTAACTTCGGCCAAGCTGCGCTGAACGCCCGCCGTCTCATTGTTATTTAGGGCACTGATAAAATCGTCAATAACGGAAAAGAAACTGACTCTCTGGGCATCGGATCCGGCTTCCTGACGCACAACGCTGGCGAATACTTCATTGCCCGGACGATTCATAGCCAGGCGGAGCTGCTCTGATACATCGACCTCAACATAGCGATCGTCGCCCTTGTAAACTGTAGCGCCAACATTATCAATAGCGAAGGGTATGGTTTTAGTCATAGAGCCAGAGAATACGTAGTTGCCCGTTATATCTTGGGTGTTGGATAACGCCACTACGGCGTCTTTTAATGTCGACACCTCGATAGCTATAATCTTACGATCTCCCGCAGTCAACGTGTCGGAGCTGGCACGGACTGCAAGTTCTCGCAACCGCTGCAATATATTATCGGTGCCCATGAGTGCAGATTCTTCGGCCACTAGGCGATTGTTTACAGAATCAAGGCTTGTCTCGTACACTTCCTGCCGTTTATAGGCCGTGTTTAGCCGCTGGATTATACCTGCCTTATCCGGGTCATCACTGGGCTGGACGATCTGCTTTCCCGACGCCAGCTGCGTCTGCATCTGCGCAAGCTTGGCCTGCTGCGTGGTCATTTGAGTGACTGCTCGTTCAAATACCTGTCCGGTAGAAATTTTCATCAGTAAGCGCCTTAACGAATGCCTAAAATGGAGTCAAATAGCTTCGAAGCCATCTGTATAATTTGTGCCGAGGCCTGATAAGCCTGCTGATAACGAATTAGATCAGCGGCCTCTTCATCCAAGCTAACACCAGACACTTGGTCTCTGGATGCGTTGGCCTGGTCATAGACTACCTGCAGCGCCTCTTGCGAAATTTTTCCCAGCGTCGCCTTGTTGCCGACAGTACTAACGATATCAATATAGCCGTCACGTATCGTGCGGCCGTTAGAGAGTACGGGCTTGTCTTGCAAGGCTACCAATAACAGCATGTTGGTGTTATTGCCTATGCCGTCTTTGTTGCCATCGACCACAAAGCGGTCTCCAGCTAAAGGATCGGTATCGAATGTTAGACTTAAAGTCTGGTAGTCAATATCATCGCCGGCAACATGGGCTCTAGTGGCGACAACGGTACCCGTAGTGGTGTCGGTAATGGTGTACTGAGTGGCCGACACAAAGTCGATACTAAATGGTTGTTCGTTGGCCAGCTTGTTAGCCACTGGCGGCGGGGTAAAACCGGCCGCTATATTTGCAGAACCCGTGCCGGTAACAAATACCGCCAGGTCCTCGTCAGTAGAACTATCGATGTAAATGCCGGTGCGCAAACCCAGAACAGCAAGATCTGCCGGAACACCATTGGCGCCAAAGGTAAACCGAATTTGGGACGGGCTGTCTAAGTTTAATGTCCCAATATACGTTTGATTGGCTTGGCCCAGGGCATTTGTCGATGATGATGCATCGGGGTTACTAAGAGCAATGTTCGCTCCCTCATAACCCGCTGCATTAGTAATGACTAGGTCCCCCTCGCGGCCGACATAGGAGACAACATGCGTGGTACTCGTCTCGTTATTGATAGCCGCTGACAGCGCATGGATGTCAGCATAAGGAGGACTTCCACCAATTAATACGCCCTCAATTTTTACCTGTTGGGTAAGATTAATACTTGTCGCAGCAGAGCGAATAACATTACTCGCCGTCGCCGTAACACCGGTCGAGTCATTGGCGCTATTTAACCAGGTAGCCATAGCAGCGGCGGAACTCGTATTACCTGTTGCTAAAGTCAGAGCGGACATGTTGTGGCCATTTAAAACCAAACTGTTCGCGGCAATTAAATCGACGGTCGAACCGGACACATTCTCTTGTAGCCTAACAGGCGCAGTGACAACCTGAGCGTTGGTCGTTGTAGTCTGCGCGACCATACCCGTGTTAGTGGCATTAGCGACAAAGCCCTGGTGTTGAATGCTGTTTTCCAAAAACCCATAGGTCATATCCAAATCCATATAGGCACTGGTATTGACGGCGTCCACGCCAGCGGTAGGCGTTGTCACTGTCGTAGCGCTCCCGCCAACAGTGACCGTGGGCGAGTTAGCTATAGCCCCTGCTGTCTTATAGGTAATGTCAATATTGTTGCTATTGGCCGCGACGGTAAAGGCTAAGTCGCCGTAGCCAGCCGCACCCTGAATTGCGGTGACCTGCGCGGCAACATCCGCATAAGTTGCACTTGCCAGCGAAACTGTGTTCGTTCCGTCACTCACGGCCAGCGTGGCTGTAACCGATGCAGTCAGAGCCGATCGATAAATGGCTGCCACTCCCCCGGTGTGGGCGGTATTTAGATAGGTGCTGCTGTATGAGTTTGACGCGCTAAATCCTGCATCGCCGGACATCAGCGCGGCCTGAGTAGCCGTATCAATACTGTGCCCGAGAACATGCAGCCCTTCATGGGTCATAACTTGGAAACTCAAGGTGCTGTCCTGAGGAACCTCCATCATCAAGGACACATTGTCGGATCCTTTAGGAATAATAAATGCGGGCTTAATATTACTGGCGGCTGTGGCAACGCCTGCGGCCGTGCTCATGTTATTGCCTAAGCTCGTAATATCTGTCCCCGACTTAAAGCCGGTAAAATCTGAGGTCTGGTCATACAATAATGCAACTTTTGAGTCGCCGATGTTGGCCTCAGCACCTACTGGTCTCAATCGCTCGGAGGCGGCGATGGTCATCGAGTCTGTTAGGGCTAATCTAAAGCCGGCAGCTGGGCGCGCACTGGGTGTGACAAGATAAGTATCGCCATCGTTAACAGCGCCGACAGCCTTAATCTGTAACCCGGCATGGGTGAAACCTTCAGCGCCTGGCGCGGCAAACGTTACAGCTTTGGACGTGCCATCTTGAATACGCCATACCTTATCGGTCTCCATCCAACGCATCTCAAATGAGGAGAATTTAAAGGCATCGGGATCAACCACCTCGATACTAATAGCGGCTTGATTTTTGATTGTCGGGGCGGTGATCTCAAATACTGAGTCAATTTTAAAGAGTGCTTTACCACGCTCACCACGACCATCAAGACCCGAGGTATGAATTTGGTTGACCTCTTTAACCACGGTCTGGGCCAGATAATCAAAGCTGTTCATTGCCGGAGCCAAGGTCTGATTCCGAAAGTTGATCAGGCCACCGAGTAAACCGTTAGTCACTGTACTAGCGGCGTAAGCTGTGCCATAGGGATCCGCAATAATATCCACCTTGCCTGGATTATTAGCATCGAAGCTAACACCCAGATTGGTAGAGTCCTTGCCATCGACAATCAATGTCCCAGAGCTACTGCCCAGACGAACTGACACCCCACCCGCCGGAGATTCAGTAATATGAACACGGCTGATATCTGACAGATCACGCAAAATTTGATCGCGTTGATCAAGTAATCCGGGGGGCTGTTTGTCAGCACTTATTTTGCCTCCGAGTTTTGCATTTACGGTAGACAGCTGCTGTGACAGAGTATTTATGGTCGTAACTTGTAATTCAATACTGGACTGGGTCTCGTATTGAATAGCACCCAGATGTCCGGAAATTTCTCTAAAGCGTGAAGCCAAACTGTCTGCGTCACGTAAAAACATATCGCGCTGAATATTCGAAGCTGGATCGGCACTTAGATTAGACGCTGTGGCAAAAAACTGATCCAAGGCATTAGAAAGTCCAGAGGTCTGCGAACCCATCATGTCGACAATACGATTCGCATACTGAATCAACGGCTCCTGAGTTGCCAGATCGCTGCCGCTGTTGCGC
>CAWLBR010000180.1:0-4455 GCA_963855085.1 Gammaproteobacteria bacterium | reverse complement strand
CTGTTGGATCAGCATCTTGCTGACAACCACTATCTCTGCGGTGACGAATACAGCATTGCCGATATGGCCAATATGGCTTGGTACGGTTCCCTCGTGATGGGCAAGCTCTATGAGTCCGCCGAATTTCTCGATGTGACCAGCTATAAAAATGTGATCCGCTGGACTCAGGATATTCAACAGCGCCCGGCAGTAAAGCGCGGCCAGCGAGTCAATCGAGTTTGGGGAGCGGAAAATCACCAGCTTGCGGAACGCCACGATGCTAGCGACTTTGATAAAGACCCGATGGAGATTCTCAAACAGGTTATGGCGCGCAAGATGGCTGCAAAATAAACCGCTGAGTAAAAAGCCTTTTACCAAAATAGCTTAGAGCCAGATATCCTGATTCTCTGACCACCCCAGCTGTCGATCCAGACTGATAGTCAGCAGTGTTTCAAGACCACAGCGTTGCAGTAGGTTAGTCACATCCTGCTGCTGCGCCGCGTCTAACTGTGCATATTGCTGCTGCAATTTCTGTAACACCACAAAGCGGTATGACTGGGCAACGGCGCTAATAGCCTGGCCACGCAGACTAAACTGGGCCATGCCAAACATTCGATTAGCCAGTAATCCCTGGGCCGAAGTGCCGGGCTCAGGTTGATTCTCAGCCAGCCATTGATTGATCGTCAGTGCCGCCGCATGAGTCTCTGGAACAAGATCCTCTGCCAGTACTCTGAGCACTGCTACCAAGGTCTCGGGAATCATGTCATCCTCAAGGTAGTTATCCCCTGGATTAAAAAACTCCAAAGCATCCTGATCGGCGCGATTCATACGCTCGACCCAGCGTGCTACTCGCACCGCACGCTGCTGCATAATTCGCAGCGGCGCAGGGTCTCTTCCCAGGTGAGCATAGAGTGGTGCTATCAAACCAAAGTCACCAATGCTCGGCTTCCAGCCTAGTAGATAAGGGTATTCACTGAGATGCTGGTTAAGTGCGTCGAGAAATTCCAGATAGAGGGTTTCCACCAGCTCAGCGGTCTCCTCTACAACACCAAAAAGCCTTCCAGCATGTTGCATTTTTGACATCATGTACTGAGACTTCGCCTCTCGCTCTGGATGCTCTGGCTGAGAATGTAAAAAGTGATACTGAAGAAACTCATTGTTCTCCTCAGGAAAGTTCCAGCGATAGTGCATGGCTGGACGCAGCAGGCCGCTGGTGCCGATTAGATCAAACAGCGTACTCATGATCTGCTGCTTGGGACTCGATGGCTGAAACGGCCTTAAATTGCCTTTTTCAAAATGCTCGATAATCGCCCCGCCATCGCGGATAACCTCACCCTCTGGAGTCACTAGAACGGGAATAGTCGCCAGTTTGCTCTCGGGCAACACCTCAGCTTTAAAACTTTCATGGCCGCTGGATAACTCACGAAAGGGAGTGCCGCTCTTGATCAAATAAGAACGTGCACGCCCGGCATAGAGTGAATGAGTTATGCCGTAGAGGGTGTGCGTGTTAGATCTTTTCAAGTGCCACCTGCCTTTTAAGTGCTTTTTACTCAGTGCTTTTTACTAAGTGCTTTTTACTAGGTTTGTTTTACTAAGTGCTGTCTGATCAGTGCCGTTTTCTTGTATCTGAGAGATCTCTCGTCGCTGCGCTCTGTCGAGATGACAATCTAAATGAGTTTCGCCTTACAAATCAAACCCTATTAGCTCGCATTAACACCCACATTTGTCAGTTCGCCCTAACGTCCAAATTTGTCATCTCGCCCTAACGCCCAAATTTGTCATCTCGCCCTAACGCCCAAATTTGTCATCTCGCCCTAACGCCCAAATTTGTCATCTCGAACGTATGTGAGAGATCTCGAAATACATCGTCGCTGTGCTCTGTCGAGATGACAAGGTAGTCGAGGTTCGCTATAACGCACAAACCTGTCATCTCGACCGAGCGCAGTGAGTGGAGAGACCTACATCAGCAAGCTCCTCACCCAGCCAACTGCTGGAGATCCCTCGGCTACGCTCGGGATGACAGGGTATTGATTATGGATGCCCAAGTGAAAAGCACTGTCATCTCAACTTAGTAACACAACCTGTCATCTCGAACGTATGTGAGAGATCTCGCGTCGCTACACTCTGTCGAAATGACAGAGTAATTATCATTTAGGCAACAAAAAACATCACAGAATAACCGCAACAAAATTCGCCATCGATGCCAACCATACAAGCCCCATTGGAACGTAAAACCGCGGACGCAAAAACAAGCTCATATTAATTTGAACCGGAAAGGAAACAGTTTTCTCAATAGCAGAGGTTTTAAAAATATGGATCTCAGAAAACCGTTTATCCAATGCCAGTTCAACTAGATCCCGCCGACATCTGTAGCGCATCATTGCCGTTGCAGCCCACTGGGGATCTGCATCGCAATTCCAGCTATCAATATAACCGCCTACCTTGCGCGCCATAAACACAGGATGCCCGCCGCGATTAAGCAGTGCCCTAACGAAGGGCTTAAAGTAACCACCAATCACCTCTTGGGGATCGGCCGGTTCTCCAGTCACTGGATGAGCCATTTTGCCACCATGCAATTTGACAAAATTCTGCATTACAAATTCTTTGCCGTCGTCCTCTTCAAGAAACCGACGCAAGACTTCTACGTCGGTGTGTTGAGCGCCGGAACCAGCGGAAAAATGTTTGATATAGCCATCAACCTCGTTGGCGACAATTGGTCCAGACCAATTGATATACCAGTATAAAAAAACTAGATACAGGGCCGCTGCCGTTAACCAAATCCAAGCTATCATTATTATCGTCCCTCTGTTTTAACTCAGTGCTTTAACCCAGTGCTTTAACCCAGTGCTCTAACGAATGCTTTCTCAGACTGCATCTAACACTTCTATATCAGGCGCAGCCGTGACCAGTGCCCCCATCTTTTGACTTGCCGCCAAAAAATACTCAGTCTGACCATGGGCCTTTAACGCTTCTTGGTTAGCATATTGTTCAAGAACCTTGTACACCTGAGAGTCCGATTTAGTTTTGTGTAAGGCATAAAAAATCGCTCCCGGCTCATTCGCCAGAACCTGCTCAGTGAGCCCCATAAACAACTGTTCAAACTCTGCATTTTTACCTTCGCGAATCGTAATTGTTGCTATAACACCTATTGCCATGATCAATACCTTTTATTATTTTAGTTGGAATTATTTTCACTACCCTTGCCTCAAGGAACCACTACTGGTCCCTGAAAGCTTCGCGTCTGCGGAGCAAAACTCCAGATAGTCTGGGTTGGGTTGGGCAGTGTCACCACCCAGGGTTGACTCAATGTAATCTGTTTCAGCGAGGCACCCTCAGGCAGCACGAGCTGATGATCATTTTCTGCGCTTCCCACCACTTCGACAAAATCGCCCTCAGGCAAACTCAGTATGGTTAGGCTGCGACCTGTATCAAAGCCAATAACATGCGCTTTTTCAACCATAATTTCCTTCATATCCCCGTGCTGCAACGGGGCTGTTAACATTCTAGGTTTTCCGACATTAATAAAACGATGCCCACCAATCATGCGTTCGCGTACCGGCTCTTCAGGCGCGCCTGGTGAATACTGAAACTGCGCCATATCCATGGCGGCCCGCGCAATACCAACGCCGCGAAAACTATCACCCAGTTCCAGTTCAAGATAGTCGGCCTCGATTACAGCTTCGTAACTCATCCACACTAAACCGCTAGTGATATCAATCACTTCCATATGGAGATCGCAGCCGCTGGGAACAGCAATGCCTCCCTCAGGTAATTGTTGCTGCATTAAATAATCAAGTGTTTGCATAAAGATCTTGATCTAACCTCGATTTAGCCATTAATTAGGCGTGTAAATATACTCATCCCCAGCGGTAAATTTCTCCGCTAGGGTTTTATCAATCATGATCGGCGAATTAATCGTCGGGGCATAGAGGGTTTCAACCGAACTCTGCTGATGGGCGGCCAACAGGGCCGTCAATTGCTCGACTATTTGCGGATGGCTGGCCACCAGATTAGTCTGCTCTGTAGGGTCCGACTCCAGGTTATACAACCATTGTTGACGTCCGTCTGTTGGACGTTGATTGAGCTGTAGTTTCCAATCCCCATGACGCACCACCTGATAGTGGCCACTCTGCCAGAACAGTGTTTCTCGCTGCCAGTTCTCGGCCCCCTCTTCGGTGGTCAGGGGCAACAAATTAAGACCGTCGATCTCAATGTCTGCTCGAGGTAGAATACCTGCTGCTGCAGCCAGTGTCGGCATCATATCTATATGGGCCACTGGTGTTTCTACTGTTGTTCCCGGAGCAATTTTGGTCGGCCATTTAATAAACAGCGGCACCCGAATACCCCCTTCAAACATAGTGATTTTCCAACCGCGATAAGGGCTGTTAATTTCATCCAGGCCTATATAACCGGGACCGCCATTGTCACTGGTAAAGGCAACAATGGTATTTTCCGCCAAGCCTTGCTCTTCAAGAG
>CAWLBR010000179.1:0-4458 GCA_963855085.1 Gammaproteobacteria bacterium | reverse complement strand
ACGCCACCGACATCGGGCAAAGCGCGAAACTCGACAAACATGCCATGCACGGCAGCATACTCGCGCATACCGGCAACTTTACGCTGTCTCTTGGAGGGAAGAAAATGGCTCAGTGGCGCCAGCGCCACTGCTACAACAAATATAATAATAAAATATGTCAACATTCATCCGCCCACTTCAGGTCAACCCCCTGTAATGCCGACTAAAATAAAGCCTGGGCTGGGTTGTTCGACGCGTATTGTATGCTATAAATGAGGCTAGCTTGTCATTCTGGAGCAAAGTCATGTCTCAATACAAAAACATTCTAGTCGCCGTCGACCTCAGTGAGGACACGACGTCAATACTTCAGCGGGGCCGCGCAATTGCTGATCCCGACGGCGCTGAATTACATTTGATTCATGTTATCGAGCCACTCAGCTTTGCCTATGGCGGTGATATTCCTATGGATTTCTCTGGAATACAGGAAGAGATACACCAGCAGGCTAGCCAGCAAATGCTGCGATTGTCTGAAACACACAATATTGATGCGCAACATCAACATATCGTCCTCGGCAAACCGGAGGTGGAGATACACACCAAGGCGGCAGAACTTGAGACCGACTTGATCGTCGTGGGCAGCCACGGACGTCATGGGCTGGCCTTGTTAATGGGCTCCACCGCAAACGGTGTATTGCACGGCGCCAACTGCGATGTGCTCGCAGTGCGAGTCGGACAAGACAAGTAAAGCCCCGCTTGCCCCTATCAGGATGCTAAAAAATCTCGTAGCTCGGGTTGCGAAAAAGGCCAGTCCAACTCCCTTTTATCCGGATGTTGTAACACCGGTATGCGAACGCCATAGCGCTCAAACAGCGCATCGGAATCGCTGACATCCAGTTCTTCGACGTTAAATCCGCCCATCGTTGATTGTTGCACCTGCAACATATTATGTGCCAGCTCACACAGATGGCAGGCGCTTGTCCCATAAAGCCTGAATACTCTCAAATATGTCTCCTTGGCTCGATGCCCTTACATTTGCACGAATGTTCTTACACCAATCGCACCAAGAGTAAGTGACGTTAAACCTTGAAATACCATGGTGGCTGGCTGTAAGATTGCGAACTGAGTACAAAAATACATACTATATACCGTAGTCCCTTCTCAGGATAAAACGAGCCTGATGCAAGATTATACCCTCGGAGAAATACAGTGGCGCTTTTTTCCCAGCCTACCGCGAGAGCACTGGCTATACTTGATCTGCTAATGGCCAATCCGCATCAGGCTTTTGGCCTTACCGAAATGACTCGGCGACTGAATCTTAATAAGGCTACCTGCCACGCTATTCTTACCACTATGGCCAACTACGGCTTCCTGGTTCAGCACCCCAAAACCAAAGCCTATCGGCTCGGGCCATCGATTATCGCAGCCGGAAACGCAGCCTTCTCACAGTTTCCCGTATTGGAATACGCCAGACCAGAGCTGGAGGCGCTCCAAAATGATCTCGGGATCGGCTTTGCAGTTACTGGGCGCTCCAAGTTGCATCAGGTATTACTTGCCCTTTACGGTCACGCCACGCTATTGATTGATTCATTTCAGCTTGGATTACGGCTACCCAATACAGCCCCGGTGGCCGCGTGCTTTACCGCGTTCTCCGATGCAAAATATCTCGAGGCTTGGCTGACCAGAGCACATGACTCACGCGGCGATTACAACGAGAAACTGGATCAAAAGCTGCGAGTATCACTTATCGCCATCCGCGCCCGTGGCTATGAGGTCACCCTGAAAACAGAGGCTGAAACACAGTTGCGAGCAGAGCTGGGGCGTATCCACAACTCCTGGAGCCTCACTGAGCTTGAAGACGCTGCAAACAAGTACCAGCATGACCTCTGCGATGAGCACTATCATCTCGACAGGGTAGACCCAAAGGCACGCTATGAAATCAGCACCATCACTGTGCCTGTTTTTGTCTACACCGGAGTCCCGGTCATGTGTTTTGTCGCCGGATCCTTCGATAAACCCATCACGGGCGCTCAAATTGAAGATATTGCCGCGCGTATTAAAGAATCTGCCGATCGAGTCACCGCCCTCGCCAGCAGTCAGGAAAGCGTGAACTGAGCGTTACAAACCAGTACTATACTTTGATAGTCCGTAACGCCTTGACCACCCATGCCTGACCAATCCCACTACGCTGACAAAAAGTCCTTCTTTGATCGAATGCTAACAATCTATGGGCGCAAGCCTGTGTTGGAAACGCTACAGGATACGTCTTTAGAGTGTCATGCATTGCATCTAGCTGAAAGCAATCGCGAAGCAGGCATCGTCGCAGACATACGGCAGTGTGCGCAAAAGCGTGGCATACCGATCAAGATACACAGTAGAGAAGCATTAGCGCGTATCTCCAAAAATGGTAAACAAGATCAGGGCGTGGCCCTCGACGTCCTGTGTCCTTCTTTCCAGCAACTGACGCATTACCTCAGCGAACCGGCAGAAAAACCGCGGCGACTATTGGCGCTGGATGGCATCAACAATCCACAAAATCTGGGCATGATCATTCGCTCTGCTGCAGCCGGAGAGATCGACGGCATTATTCTTGCGCAAAAAGGGACGGCAGCCCTTGGCCCTCTGGTAATCAAGGCCAGTGCCGGGACGCTCTACCGAGCACCGCTGCTACTGCACCCTGCCTTGCCAGAAGCACTTAAACTCTGTCAGGAAAAAGGCTCGCAAGTATGCATGTTGGAAGCGGGGGCACCGATTTCGCTGTTTAATCATCGCGCCGGAGCATTTTGCGTTTATGTGCTGGGGAATGAGACGGACGGCGTAAGCGCTCAGGTTAAGGCACTGGCAGATACACAGCTATCCATTCCAATGCGCAATGGCGTAGAGTCTCTCAATGTGGCGGTGACCGCGAGCCTGATCGCCTACGGACCTCACTTAGAAAGGTAAGCCATCCCCTCTTCCAGACCTTTGAGGGTAAGCGGATACATCTTTCCCTCCAAAAGCTGGTGAGTGATGGCCACAGACTGGGTAAACTGCCAGTCCTCTTCAGGGGTAGGGTTGATCCAGATGATCTTGTCGTAGACATCCTGCAACCGACGCATCCAAACTTCGCCTGATTCCTCGTTCCAATGCTCTACCGAACCCCCGGGCTGTACTATTTCATAGGGCGACATAGAAGCGTCCCCCACGAATATAACTTTATAGTCGCGGCTGTACTTATGTAAAATATCCAACATCTGTGTGCGCTCATTGTGACGCCGAATATTGTTGCCCCACACACTCTCATAAACGAAATTATGAAAATAAAAGTTTTTCATGTGCTTGAACTCGGTACGCGCAGCTGAAAATAACTCTTCACAAACTTTTACATGCGGATCCATCGAGCCACCGACATCAAAAAAAAGCAGGACCTTTACTGCGTTGTGGCGCTCGGGCACCATTTTAATATCAAGCATCCCCGCATTGCGCGCGGTGGAACTGATGGTGTCATCAAGATCTAGCTCATCCGCCGCGCCGGTGCGGGCAAACTTCCGCAAACGTCGCATCGCCACTTTGATGTTACGCGTTCCAAGCTGAACACTGTCATCAAGGTTCTTAAAATCGCGCTTATCCCAAACCTTAACCGCCTTTTTGTTGCCGCCATTGGGGCCAACCCGGATGCCCTCAGGATGATAGCCTTCCTGACCGAACGGTGATGTACCTCCGGTTCCCACCCACTTGTCGCCGCCTTCGTGCCGTTCTTTCTGCTCCTCTAGGCGATTCTTGAACTCTTCAATTAGCTTTTCTAAGCCGCCTAACGACTCGATTTTTTCCTTTTCTTCGTCAGTCAGATTTTTCATGAACTCAGAGCGCAGCCAATCGTCGGGAATCAAAGCTTCGATAATATCGTCGAGTCCCTCCAGTTCCTTGAAATGCGCCCCGAATGCGCGATCAAAACGGTCGAAGTATTTCTCGTCCTTGACCATGCAGGTCCGACTAAAATAATAGAAGTCATCCATATCACTGAAGGCGACGTGTCGCTTGAGACCTTCCATAAGGTCAAGCAACTCGCGTGTCGTAACAGGGATACCCGCTTCTTTAAGGCCGTGAAAGAAATTGATCAGCATGTAAGCTCCAACGTGGCGCTGCTGCGCGCGCTCTAGCGAGTCTCTCTGCGATGCATGAATGCCAAACGCTCAAGCAGGTGGACATCCTGCTCATTCTTCAACAGAGCACCGTACAGTGGAGGAATAGCCTTGCTGTGATCCCTATTCTTGAGAATCTCATCTGGAATATCGTCTGCCATTAACAGCTTCAGCCAGTCAATCAGTTCCGAGGTCGATGGCTTTTTCTTAAGACCGGGAATAGAGCGCACATCGAAGAACACTTCCATTGCTTCCTGCACCAGGTCTGCGGCGATGTTGGGGTAGTGAACGTCTACGATTTCGCGCATGGTGTCGCGATCTGGAAAATTGATGAAGTGAAAAAAGCAACGCCGCAAAAAAG
>CAWLBR010000178.1:0-4551 GCA_963855085.1 Gammaproteobacteria bacterium | reverse complement strand
TTGGCTTTGGCTACAGCTGCAACAATGGCGTCGGACAGAGGCTGGTAGTAACCGGCATTTAAAAAACGCTGGCGGCTACGAATCATGTCGTCGCTGTCGCCGGGACTGCGGCTGCGCTTGTTTTGCGCTAACAGCAGATTGAGATAACCCTCGCGGGCCAGATCAAAGCTATGTTGATTATTGCAGCGATAAGTCTGGGGCTGCGACTCGGCTTGCAGGATCAGTGCTTGATCACAGTTCGGGCATTTAAAATTGTCGCGAGTGGAACGCAACGCTGGATAGACAAAGGCTTTGGGCAAGGGAATCTCAAGCAGAATCAAACGAGGTCCTAGCTTACAGCGGTTAATATCAGAGAACAATTGTTTGATGCTAAGTGCGGCTGTTGAGGTGGATTTAGTGGCTGTATATTTCCTATGGTATTTTCCCTGCTGTATTTTACGGGCTTAGTTTTTAGGTATACTGGAACTGCAGCTGATCCTTCAGCGCAATGAACTGCCCTATAGAGCAGTGGTTATCCTTTTCTAGAAGAGTCTCAGCTATGTTGACTGTCCATCATTTAAACAATTCCCGCTCGCAACGTATTCTCTGGTTACTCGAAGAGCTCGGCCTCGAGTATCAGTTAAAAACCTATCAACGTGATCCCGTGACCAATCTTGCGCCGCCGGAGTTGGAGCAGGTTCATCCACTGGGCAAGTCGCCGGTGCTGACCGATGACGACGCCACTATTATTGAGTCCGGTGCGATTATTGACTACATTCTGCGCCACTATGGCGATGGGCGTTTGCAGCCTGAGACCGGCAGTCAAAACTATGAGCAGTATCTACAGTGGCTGCACTATGCAGAGGGTAGTGCGATGCTACCCATGATGCTGAAAATGTATACGGCACGCCTAGGTGATGCCGGAGCGCCACTACAACCGCGAATCAGTGACGAACTGCAGCGTCATCTCGGCTATATAGAGAATGCACTGCAGGGCGTCGATTGGTTGGTGGACAACAGTTTTTCCGGTGCCGACATTCAGCTCTCATTTGTGGTTGAGATTACACCGCTGCTCTATTCCTTGGACACTCTGCCGAATATCGCCGCCTATCGCCAGCGCTTGCAGCAGCGTTCAGCCTATAAGGCTGCCCTCAAGCGCGGCGGGTTTTACGCCTATGGTTCTGATGCGGCTTAGTTAAGTTGGCCTAGGGTGTGGCTAAGAAGGGGCGAGGCATTTTTTGGCGCGATTAATACAGGGCTGGCAGTCATCGGTGCGCAGTGGACAGGCCTTGATGCAAATATGGTAGTCGTAAGCACATTGACGCTGTTTGTTGTTGAGGGATTTTTGTGCGCTGAGGCTCTTATTTCGGCTGAGGCTCTCATTTTGGCTGAGGCTCTCATTTTGGCTGAGGCTCTCATTTCGGCTGAGGCTCCTTACCTCGCTGAGGCTCTTGCACTGCTGGGGAAGGTTGTCCCGGGATACGTAGATTGCATTTCGTGCCACCAGGTCACAGTAGTTATAGCGTAGCGTGTCGCGGACTTCGGTGTTTATCTCGGCTGAATCTTTTAGCTGTTCGTTAATCAGCTCGCGCTGGGTGAATACCGCACTGCGACCCAGGGTGTAGGTATCCAGATCATAGTTGGGTGGTGATGAGTTATTCGCGCAACCCATTAATGTTAAGGTTCCGGCAAACATTAGGATAATGGCTATGAGTTTGTTCGGTAGCTGAATTGTCACGGGTTTTGACTCCTTGTGCATCGCACTTTTGAAATGCACATAATAAAAAGTGCATTGATTAAGTAGCTCCTTAATTAGGTAGCTCCTTAATTAAATGGCTCCTTTGTCAACTCTTTGAGAGAGCCTCGTTGTTTTCACAGTCTACAGATTCACATTCAGTTATTTCGTCACGGAGGACGTCAAGCATGGCGTGTTGCTGCGATTTCGAATATGCCAACCTTGGCGGCCTAGGTCAACAGTTATCTGAGCAAACTGATATGCAACGCCCAAATGCAGACTCTGCTTATTACGATGAATTTTTGCAGTTACAGGAAAAACTGCAGAAGAGAATCGTCTCGTTACGTAAAAATGGGCACCTAGTGCAAGAGGATATGGCTGACTATGAGTTATCTCTGCGTCAGTATCAGAGAATGGAGCAGGATCCCCAAGCCATAGTGTCACTCTGGCAACTGTTCAAAATAGCCAAGGCCCATGGCTTGGATGTTGACGAAATTTTGCGCTTCGACTAACCGCGCCTTTTTGTATCCCCCGTTATATCCTCTGCTAAGTTCGCTGTTAAGTTCTACTTAATGCTTGCCTTTCAACAGTCGGTTCAATGTCATACTACCTTAATAAATATTGGCTACGCTTTGTCAATAACCCTCATGATAGGATTTAGAGTATGCACAACCTTGCCCAGCCAGCCCTTCGTCGACTTAGTCGATCTGCCCTAAGTCTAGTTGGACTGCTGTTGATCGGCTGTATGCCTCCGGATACTTCTGATACCGCGTATACAAGTTTGCCCCTAAGTCCAGAGACGCCGTCCACTGTGCCTCAGGCATTTCTCAGCACCATTGATAATCAGTGGTATACAGAGTCTGCAGCAGCCGTGGCTGAGACTAATAGGCAGGTCCAGCGTCTGGCCCTGGAGGCGGGCTCAGCAAAAAATATTATTCTCTTTGTGGGCGATGGTATGGGTGTCACCACTGTCACAGCCGCGCGTATTTTTGAGGCACAGCAGCAGGGAATGTCAGGTGAAGAGAATAGTCTCAGCTTCGGCAAGTTTCCCTTTGTTGGTCTATCGAAAACCTACAATGTCGATGCCCAAACAGCTGATTCGGCGGGCACCATGACCGCACTAATCAGCGGTGTTAAAACCAATATAGGGGTTCTTGGTCTCGACGAAGATACCCGCAAAGGCGACTGTGAATCCGCTGCCGGAAACCAGTTATTTACAGCATTGGAACTAGCTGAGATTGCAGGGCTGTCTACAGGCATTGTCTCCACCGCACGAATCACCCACGCCACACCTGCTGCAACCTACGCCAAATCCGCCGATCGCGATTGGGAAAATCCATCGATGATGCCGGCTGCGGCAATCGCTGCTGGCTGTGAAGATATTGCTTCGCAGCTGATTAACTTTGAACGCAATCTGGAAGCCCGTTACCTGGGTATTGATGTGGATGGTATTGAAGTCGCTCTGGGAGGTGGACGTCGAGAGTTTTTACCCAATGACCCTGCAGCCAATAGCCGCGACGCCCGCAGCTCGGTAGAGGGCGACCGCAACGATAGTCGCAATCTTGTGGAAGAGTGGCAAGCGCTCTATCCCAGGGGCAACTACGTGATTGATCAGGCGGGTTTTGACGCTGTTGATGCCGACAGTAGTAAGAATCTGTTCGGTCTCTTTAATGAGTCGGAGATGCGCTATGAGGCCGATCGTAACAATGATCTTGCAGGAGAGCCCTCGCTCACCGAGATGACCGCCAAGGCTATCGATATCCTCGACAACAATGAGCAGGGTTTTTTCTTGATGGTCGAAGCCGGACGCATTGATCACGGTCACCATGCCAACAGTGCCTTCGCCGCCTTGAGCGATACAGTGGAACTTTCCTCTGCGGTTCAGGCTGCATTGGACGCCACTAGTCGCGAGGACACGCTGATCATTGTCACCGCCGACCACAGTCATGTTTTTACCATGGCCGGTTATCCAAAGCGGGGCAATCCAATTTTGGGTAAGGTCGTCAATGTGGGGGCGGACAGCCCCGCACTAGATGATCATGGTCTGCCATACACTACCCTGGGTTATGCCAATGGTCTTGGGTTTCGCGATCTGGGTGATGAGACCAATGCGGATATGGCCTATTACAGTAAGTCAGTGGCAGGGCGTGTAGATTTAACCGCCATAGACACTCAGGCTCAGGGTTTTCATCAGGAAGTGCTGGTGCCCCTAGAGGGTGAAACTCACGGTGGCGAGGATGTGGCAGTTTACGGGATTGGTCCCGGCGCTCACCTGGTCACAGGCTCACATGAGCAGAGCATCGTTTTCCATGTAATGAACCATGCTGGCAATCTATTTGAGAAAGCCACAGCGGCGCTCTTTTTAACAAGCCCGTAGCGGCGCTCTTTTTAACAAGGCCGCAGCGGCGCTAATAGGTTTCAGCCTTCGAACCCCTGTGGCTAATCCTCAAAGGCGCTGCGTTATGGCCCGCTTCAATTGTTGTAGGCTGGGGTTTGTGGGATCACTGAGCAGCGTCCGATCAATTAGCTGCAGAGCTTTCAACCATTGCTGCTGTTGGCCATAGAGACTGACTAGGCCATTGATAAATTCGCCATTGCCGGGCATCAATTGCAGCGCTGCAAGATAGGCTTTTTCTGCCGCCAGCGGTTTTCCAGACTGTTGATTTAGCACCGCAAGGTTGTACCAGGCGCGTGGGTTATTGCCTGTGATAGCGGCGGTCTCAAGGGACAGTGCCGCTTGCTGGTAATCTCCCTGCTCGGCCATCAATAGCCCCAATGAATAGTGCGCGTCGCTGGCCCCTGGCTCGCGCTCAATTACTGTCCTGTATAGTTTTTCT
>CAWLBR010000177.1:0-4554 GCA_963855085.1 Gammaproteobacteria bacterium | reverse complement strand
CGGCGGTCTCAAGGGACAGTGCCGCTTGCTGGTAATCTCCCTGCTCGGCCATCAATAGCCCCAATGAATAGTGCGCGTCGCTGGCCCCTGGCTCGCGCTCAATTACTGTCCTGTATAGTTTTTCTGTCTCGCTTAGCTTTCCTTGGCCGTAATAGAGTTGCGCCAGATTCATGCGCGCAGCGTTATAGCCATTGTCTATTTTCAATACGGCCAAATACGCTTCCACGGCTCTGTCGAGATTGCCGCGGCGATGCTGATCCAATGCCATACGCATGCGGCCCGAAGGGAAGTCGGCATTTACTAAAAGCGAAGTTTGGTACTCTTCGTTTGCTCGGCTAAGAGCATCGATAAGTGGCGCAGGTATTCGATTGCTGGGTACATCAATCAGACCTTCAGCGGCGGCAATACGCACCGCACGAACTGGATCATTTAAACGATCCAGTAGGGCTGCAACCTTGTTAGTGCTGCTGTTGAGCGCCTGAACCGAGATGGTTCTCAGCAGCGCGCTCTGGTCATTGGTGGCGCTGGTCATGGCGCGTTCAACCACTGGCAGCGAGATCGCCGGTGTCAGCAGAGAGGCGGCAGTGGCGCGGGCAATGGCCGGCTGCGAAAGGTCATTTAGAAGCGACACTAACGGCTCGATGGAATCATTGGGTTGACTGGCAGCGGCGGTGAGAATCTCGGAAAAATGCGCCGCTCGCTCAGGGCCAAACCAGCCCACTACCTTCTCCGCAGCCCAGTCTGCCGACTCTTTACTGTGGCAGTCATTACAGGCATTGGGGGTGCCATGGGCAACACTGAGATCTGGTCGTGGAATACGAAAGCTGTGATCGCGACGGTAATCGTTGCCCATATAGAGCCGCCCTGGCATATGGCAGTCAATGCACTGAGTACCTTGCAGATCTTCCTTGGTGGTTGTCAGTGACTGGCTAGGATTAGTGCCGTGATGGTGGTGCTTGGGCGTATCAAACTGCTCACTACTGTGGCAGCCGACACAGAGCTGATTGCCCTCGGCTTTCAATTTGACACTGTGGGGTTGGTGACAGTCCACACAGCCGACGCCGGAGTGATACATTTTGCTCTGTACAAAAGAACCGTAGACAAACACTTCATCGAGAATCTGGCCATCGCTATGATAGGTCGGCGGTGTTAGTAGTTGCGGCAAATAGTGATCCAGCAGTTGGCTGCTGCCATGTTCAAATTTATTGGTCAGCTGTTGGCGCCGGGCATGACAGCGACCACACTGATCCACCACTGCCTGAGAGTCCTCTCCCACCTTCATGCTTATATACAGATTGTCTACAGCGGCATTAAAGTTTGTCGAGCTAACAGTCTCAACATGATCGCGACCGGGGCCATGGCAGGACTCGCAGCTCACATCTAACTCAGCAACAGTGGTGCTGTAGCTATTGCTGGCAATATCGAAATTCTTCTCAACATTATTGCTGTGACAGTCGGCACACATACTGTTCCAGTTTTTGCCACCCTCAGACCAGTGCACCCATTCACCTGGTTGTGCCAGCAACTCTGGCTGGGGATCAAACCATTGCTTAGTCAAAGTATTCCAGGCCACAGGAAGCTGCTGCAGGCGGCCATTGGGGAAGGCTACCAGATATTGCTGAAGAGGTTCGGTGCCAAAGGTGTAGAGAATTCTGTGATCACTGACCTGTCCATCAGTGCCGGCCAGGCGCGCATAAAAGCCATCGACTTTTTTTGAAAACAGGGCGCTATTGCCGGGCGCCTCGAATAGGCTGTTATTGAAGTCGCCTTTGACAGTGTTAACTGTGGCGTGCTGCATGGCCTGATCGTGATGGGAACCCTGCCAATCCTGGTAGGCCTCTGTGTGGCATCCCGCGCAGCTATTGCTGCCAAGATAACCATTGTCGCTGCTATTTGGTTCTGTCCCTGTAATGGTGATCGGATCAGTCGGTGGCTTTGGGCCGCCCATAATCCCGACGCCAATAAATACTATCAGCAGAGACGCAGTGATAATTAGCGTAAGGCGATAGAAAAAGTTGGCGCGGCGCGCTGGATGCATTTTTTGTTCTTATTTTCTAGTGAGCGTTTTACCGCCAGTTTAGCGATTTGATTCTGGGGTTACTATAAAAAATGCTTTGAGCTCTGCGGAGTACGTTTTCTGAGCGTATTGGTTTTGGAGTGTCGGTTTGAGAGTATCGGTTTAAGGCTATCGGTTTAAGACTGCCGCTGTAAATGTCGAGACCTCAACCGCGCCTGCTCAACTGGGTTCCACAGGTCTTACCGAGGGTGCGAGCTAGAGTTATTCAGACTTAAGCTGAGCTCTTGGGGCCGAGAGGTGATTTTATAGTTACTTAGGGGCTGCAATGGAGACACCTAATTAAGCTCTTAATTAGGCAGAAACTTCAAGCTCGGTATTACTCCAAGAATAGGTTTCCAAGACACTGTTTGAAAATAGCGAGGCAAGCAGTATAGGGGTAATCGGGCCGAGTTTTTGAGCACAATTCTGGCGGTGTAATTCAACCGTTCTATGACTGAGTGCTCGCGCCACGGCAATTTTTTTACTCGAGTGACCCTGATATACCAGATGTAAAATATCCCACTCGCGCTTAGTTAAAAGGGATTCAACAGGGATCCAGAATTCCTCTGGCAGCGGAAGTTCAGGTAGTACTGATGCTATAACAAAACTACTAAACTCTTCGAGATTAGCTAGTTGGTTTTGGTTTATATAGCTCAGCTTATCATGGCCAATTTGACTTGGTGGCTGCGTAGTTTCTAGTTCAGTAGAGTCGTCGAAAACCAGATTAAGTACCGTTAATGTCGAAATTTTATTTTTGCTCTTAACCTCGTTAAGAGCCTTGCGCTTAAAAAAGTCAAAGTTCGGTGTCAGACTCATAGTGACTATGTTGTCGGTCAAGGAGTGACTGTTGATCTCGGAAATTGTTTTTAGGGCCGCAGCTGGGGCACCGAGAATTTTCACGACAATTATATTGTTGCTTTTATGAGGCATTTGTTGCTTCCACTCCTTTTTTTGGCAAAGAGGTTTGATGCTTAGGTTTAGATAATGATGATCTATTGGTTACTTAAAGCTAGGCTCACTCTCACTGCAAATTGCACATATCCGATGTTGCATAGATATTAACTGTTTTGAGGGAGGTGTCTATACTTATATGAATAAAACTGAATGCTGGAGGAGTTTTTGGGTGGTTATTGTCTTGGGGGCTTAGGTGGGGTGTTTGGTCGGACTTTATTGTTTGGGTCCAACCACGCGACGTTTGGTGAAACGACGCGTGGTTGGTGAATTGGTGGGCCCTCCGTGACTTGAACACGGGACCTGCCGATTATGAGTCGGATGCTCTAACCAACTGAGCTAAGGGCCCTTAACTTGTCTTTTTGTCCCTATGCGGCGTCGCGTGCTCACAATCTTCGGTCACATACTGTTTGTATGTTCCCTCAGCTTGCTGCGCGGCTCCTAACCTAGGAACAAAAATCCTGCGTTAAGCTTAAACTGATGTTTCGGTATCTTACTTACTTTTTCGTTTCTAGCTATGCCTAACTTGTCTTTTTGTTCCTATGCGTCGTCGCGTGCTCACAATCTTCGGTCACATACTTTCCGTATGCTCCCTCAGTACTGCACGGCTCCTAACCTAGGAACAAAAATCCAGCGTATAACTTGTCTTTTTGTCCCTATGCGGCGTCGCGTGCTCAAAATCCTCGGTCACATACTTTCCGTATGCTCCCTCAAATTTCTGCGCGGCTCCTAACCTAGGAACAAAAATCCTGCGTTAAGCTTAAACTGATGTTTCGGTATCTTACTTTTACTTACTTTTTGGTTTCGAGTGCAGTGTGTCACTCCAAACAAACTACCTGTCATCCCGAGCGTAGCCGAGGGATCTTCATCAGATCCTTTGCGGGCTACAGCTATTTCTTCTTACTCGTCAATAAAGCTGCGCAGGTGATCCGAGCGAGTCGGGTGACGCAGCTTGCGTAGTGCTTTGGCTTCGATCTGACGAATACGCTCTCGGGTTACGTCGAACTGCTTGCCGACTTCTTCGAGGGTGTGGTCAGTGTTCATGTCGATACCGAAACGCATGCGCAATACTTTCGCTTCTCTTGCAGTGAGGCTGCTCAGAACACCGCGAGTAGACTCGGTAAGGTTGTTCTTGGTGGCTTCATCAAGGGGTAGAGCGATAGTGGTATCTTCAATCAGGTCGCCGATGCTGGCATCTTCGTCTTCACCAATGGGCGTCTCCATGGAGATTGGCTCTTTGGCGATCTTGAGGACTTTACGAATCTTGTCTTCCGGCATTTCCATGCGCTCTGCCAATTCTTCCGGAGTGGGTTCACGACCCATTTCCTGAAGCATCTGACGGGATACACGGTTGAGCTTATTAATCGTCTCAATCATATGCACGGGAATACGGATGGTACGGGCCTGATCGGCAATGGATCTAGTGATCGCCTGACGGATCCACCAGGTTGCATAGGTGGAGAACTTATAGCCACGACGGTATTCGAACTTGTCTACGGCTTTCATCAGGCCGATATTGCCTTCCTGAATTAGATCCAGGAACTGCA
>CAWLBR010000176.1:0-4656 GCA_963855085.1 Gammaproteobacteria bacterium | reverse complement strand
TGAGCTACAACAATATCGAACAGGTTAGAGAAACCTTCGCTGAAATCGGCGACCAAATCGCCTGTATTATTGTTGAACCCGTGGTCGGTAATATGAACTGTGTGCCACCGATTCCTGGCTTTTTACAGGCCCTGCGGGAATGCTGTACCGCCTCTGGCGCCGTATTGATTATGGATGAGGTGATGACTGGCTTCCGTATTGGGCCTCAGGGGGCAAGTGCTTACTATGGCGTAATGCCCGATCTAGTGTGCCTAGGCAAGGTTATTGGCGGCGGTATGCCAGTGGGTGCCTTCGGCGGCAAGCGCGAACTCATGGAACAGATCGCACCTCTGGGTCCGGTCTATCAGGCGGGCACCTTATCCGGCAATCCAGTAGCCATGGCCGCCGGACTGGCAACTCTCAATCTAGTATCAGA
Source organism: Gammaproteobacteria bacterium (assembly GCA_963855085.1). Lineage (GTDB taxonomy): Bacteria > Pseudomonadota > Gammaproteobacteria > Pseudomonadales > Porticoccaceae > HTCC2207. The sequence continues at coordinate 4,241 of CAWLBR010000176.1, read as the reverse complement.
ACCCGGCTTTCTCGATCCGCTGGTCAGGCACACTACTGAACTGGTCAATGGTCTCCGCGAACGAGCAGCCAGTGCTGGTATCCCCCTAACAAGTAATCACGTGGGCACCATGTGGGGCATTTTCTTCTCCGAGGAAGAGCACATAGTCAATTATCAGCAGGTGATGAAGTGCGATACCGAACGCTTCGGCAAGTTCTTCCACGGCATGCTCGAAGCTGGAGTCTATCTGGCTCCAGCTTCCTATGAAGCGGGCTTTATGTCTGCCGCACACACCGATGACGATATTCAGTTCACTCTTGATGCTGCCGAGAAGGTGTTCAAAACACTATAAGACTGCACTTTATAGCCGGCAGGTTAAACACTGCCGGCCACCAGATAGTTATGTGTCCCCCTGCGTTTTTCCGTATCATGCGCAAAATAAAGCACTGTCGACAGGTCTGAACACTAGATTCAAGCATTAGATCCAAACACTACTGGAGTAGCAATGAGCTTTTCAAGCCAACGTGGCCCCTATCCCTACACCCGAATGCGACGCAGCCGCGCCTCAGATTTTTCACGACGTCTGGTGCGTGAGTCAGCACTCAGCGCCAATGATTTAATCCTGCCGGTATTTGTTGTCGAGGGAACCGGTCAACGCCAAGCGGTGCAGTCCATGCCCGGCGTTGAACGCCTATCCATTGATCTGCTAGTGAAAGAAGCCAAAGAAGTTGCCGCACTAGGCATTCCAGCCATTGCGTTATTTCCAGTCGCTGGGGAAGAGAAAAAATCATTGCTCGCTGAAGAAGCTTACAACCCTGAAGGCTTAGCTCAACGAGCCGTCAGAGCGCTCAAACAGGCGGTCCCCGAATTGGGCGTGATCACCGATGTTGCACTGGACCCTTTTACCACCCACGGCCAAGACGGCATTATCGACGAGCAGTCCGGTTACGTGCTCAATGACATCACCGTTGAAGCCCTGGCTAAACAGGCTCTTTCACACGCCGAAGCTGGCGCCGATATAGTCGCGCCCTCGGATATGATGGACGGCCGTATCGCCGCGATTCGCGAAGAGCTCGAAGAAAACGGTTTTGTGAATACCATGATCATGGCCTATGCCGCTAAGTTTGCCTCCAGCTACTACGGCCCCTTCCGGGACGCCGTGGGTTCGGCAGGCAATATCAAAGGCGGCGACAAAAAGACCTATCAAATGGATCCCGCCAACAGCGATGAAGCGCTGCATGAATGCGCTCTGGATCTCGACGAAGGCGCCGATATGATTATGGTCAAACCCGGCATGCCCTACCTAGATGTAGTGCGCCGTGTTAAAGACGAATTAAAAGCACCGACCTTTGCCTATCAGGTCAGTGGCGAATACGCGATGCACTGCGCGGCCTTTGAAAACGGCTGGCTGCAGCGTGACGCAGTTATTCTTGAATCCTTGCTGGCATTTAAACGCGCCGGTGCCGATGGCATTCTCACCTACTTTGCCAAAGAAGCGGCAGAACTACTAAAGAGCCAATAATGCTCAGACTTGATAAATATATAAGCAATGCCACGGACCTGTCGCGGGTCGAAGTTAAACGCTACGTGAAGTATGGCGACGTCACCATCGACGGTAAAAAAGCCACCAATGCGGCACAGAAAATCAGCGGCGATGAAGTCGTCTGCATCGAGGGTTCAGCCATTACCCTAGCGACAAATCGCTACTTTATGCTCAATAAACCCGCTGGCGTGGTCTCGGCCACCAAAGACAATAACAACAGCACTGCCCTGGATCTGATCTTTGAGCACCGCAGCGACGAACTGCAAATTGCTGGACGTCTGGATATAGATACCACCGGCCTGCTGCTGATTACCGACGACGGCCAGTGGAATCATCGCCTGACCTCGCCGCGCAGCGAATGCCAGAAAATCTATAGAGTCACTCTGGGCATTCCAATCACCCCTGACTACAGCGAGAAGTTGGCCAATGGCGTCTGGCTGAAGGGTGAAAAACATCCCTGCCTGCCCGCCACCATGGAACAGATTGACGATCAGACGGTGTTGTTGAGTATTGCCGAAGGCAAATATCATCAGGTTAAACGTATGTTTGCCGCATTGGGCAATCATGTGGAGTCACTGCATCGCACACAGGTCGGCGGCATTATTCTCGACGAATCTCTTGAACCTGGGGACTATCGCACGCTTACTGACGCTGAAGTGGCTAGCATAATGGCACCGAAATCATGAGTGATCCCAGCGTAGAACTACTAGCCCAGCAACTCCATGACCTTGAAGGCAAATGCTTAATTGTCGCCGATGAAAATTGGGACGACGCCCCCTGGCTAACCATTGCCCAATCCGGCAGCGCTAAGCGCATTCTCCGCAGCAACCGCTACGAGATTGCTCAAGCCGCAGCCAAAGCCGGTGTGTCGACGAAATTCAGCGACTTTGATTTTAGCGATCTTGAGGCAGGCAGTTTCGACAGCGTTCTGTTTCGGGTCTCGAAAGAGCGCGCGGTGAGCCACCATATTATTAATCAGGCCTCAGTGCTGCTGAAACGCGGCGGCATACTGATGTTGAGTGGTGAAAAAACCGACGGCGTGAAAACCTATACAGGTCATGCCAACAAGCTATTCGGCGACAGCTGTCAGCCAAAGAAGTGTGGTAACTATTACCTCTCTCGCCTGACCCAATATAGCGATGACGGCAAGCTCTTGGATGACAAAAACTATCTGGTCCTGCGTCCTATCAGCAGCCCCGATAACCTGCCGCTGCAAAGCAAGCCAGGAATTTTTGGCTGGAACAAAATCGATCAGGGCAGCGCACTGTTAATCAATCAGTTCCCACAGTTTGTGCAATCCTTTGGTGAAGCTAACAGACCGAAGTCGCTGCTGGATCTGGGCTGTGGTTATGGTTTTCTTGCCTGTGCCGCAGCGCAACAGGGCTTTGAGCAGATCACCGCGACGGACAATAATGCCGCGGCTTTAAACGCCTGCACGACAAACTTTGCTGCGTTGAAAGTGGATGGAACCGTTATTTCCGGCGATGCTGGCAGCCAGCTTGAAGACCGCTTCGATGCGATTATCTGCAACCCGCCCTTTCATCAGGGGTTTAATATAGACAGTGAGTTAACGGCGAAATTTTTGACCGCCAGCAAGAGACTCTTAGCTCCTAGAGGACGTGCTCTGTTTGTGGTGAATAATTTTATTGCTCTGGAGAAAAAGGCTCTGGATTATTTTCCGCGGGTTCGGGAAGTGGCTCGGAGTGGGTCGTTTAAGCTAATTATGGTGTCGTTTAAGGATTAGGCTCTGAGCCGCAAATTACCCTGTCATCCTGAGAGAACGCAGTGAACCGAAGGATCTCCTGCCGGTACGCTGTGGTCTCGACAGAACATCTATAAAAACGAGCGATCTGCATGAGACCCTTCGGCTGCGCTCAGGGTGACAGGGTTATTGTTATTCTCAAACTCAATCAAAGCCCCATCACCTGCCTAATAATCTCATTCTTCAATGGCTTGATTTGATTCACCTTACCAAGCCCTATATTGCGCAATAATCTCACCGCAACATTGTCCGCAGCAAACAGCCGCTTAAAACCCTCCATCGCGGCCATAGTGGCCAAATTTTCCGGCTTCCGCAGTCGCTGATACTTATTCAGGCACATCAGTGAACCCAGATCATTGCCGCGCTTGGCTTCAGCACAGAGCGTATCCACCAGAGCCTTAACATCAGCAAAACCCAGATTGACCCCCTGCCCCGCCAGCGGATGAATCGTATGGGCCGCATCCCCCAGCAATGCCACCCGCTCAACCACATAATCTTTCGCATGACGCTGCCGCAGTGGAATAGCATGGCGCTTATCCACAGAGAGTATTTTACCTACACAGTGCTCACTGGCACGACTTAACTCAATACAAAACGCCTCATCATCTAGAGCCATCAAACGTTCAGCTTCATCCGATTCTTGAGACCAAACCAACGAGCAGTAATGATGATCACCCTGCTTATCCAGAGGCAACAGCGCCAGAGGTCCAGTAGGCATAAAACGCTGCCAGGCGGTCTGCTGATGAACAGACTCGGTTTGCACTGTGGTGACTATGGCGCTGTGACCATAATCCCACTCCCGGGTGGCGAATTTAAACCGCTCTCTTATGCTTGAATTACCACCATCGGCAGCCACCAGCAGAGGCGCCAATAGCTGTTCGCCCGTGCTTAAATCAACGCTAACTTGAGACTCGGATTGGCTGTACTGAGCAACGCTGACCGGGCAGATGAAATCAA
>CAWLBR010000175.1:0-4660 GCA_963855085.1 Gammaproteobacteria bacterium | reverse complement strand
GCGCCACCGGCCAGCAAAACGTCTTGCTTGCCGAGTTGAATCAACTCGACGGCGTGGCCGATACAGTGAGCGCTAGTTGCGCAGGCAGAGGCGATGGAGTAGTTGACGCCCTTAATTTTAAACGGTGTGGCAACACAGGCAGAGACTGTGCTGGCCATAATCTGAGTGACTCTATAGGGGCCTGCACGTTTGATACCGCGGTCCCGCATCACATCTATAGATTCGGTAAACATTTCACCGGACACGCCGCCTGAACCCATTACTAGGCCGGTGCGGTGGTTGGAGACCATCTCAGGTGTGAGGCCTGCATCGGCTATTGCGCGATCTGTGGCGATGTAGGCATAGGAAGCCGAGGGGCCCATAAAGCGTAATATTTTGCGATCAATATGATCTTTGGGATCTATATCTAATACGGCGCCAACATTGCAGCGCAGACCCATTTCGGCGAAGTCTTCACGACGGCGAATACCAGAGATCCCTTCTTTTAAAGAATGAGCGACGCTTTCTTTGTCATTTCCCAGACATGAAACAATACCAAGTCCCGTAATTACTGCACGTTTCATCGGTGGTCCTCTTAAATTAGATATTTAATGTGGCGTTTAGTGTGGCATTTAATGGGGTAGCGAATAGCAGCAATCGCGCTTAAAAGTGATCGGTGCTTTCGAATAGACCGACTTTTAAGTCTTTAGCGGAGTAGATTTCACGTCCATCCACTTCAACTGAACCGTTGGCTATACCCATAACTAGCTTGCGCTGAATCAGGCGAGTCAGTTCGAGTTTGTAGGTGACTTTCTTGGCGGTAGGCAATACCTGGCCAAAAAACTTCACTTCGCCGGCACCTAGAGCACGACCGCGGCCGCTGTTGCCATTCCATACTAGAAAGAAACCCACTAATTGCCAGAGGGCATCGAGGCCTAGACAGCCGGGCATGACTGGGTCGCCTTCAAAATGGCAACCGAAGAACCAGAGGTCAGGGTTGATATCGAGTTCGGCAATAATTTGACCTTTGCCGGCGGCACCACCTGTATTGTTGATCTCAACAATACGGTCTGCCATTAGCATATTCGGGGCTGGGAGTCGTGCATTGCCGGGACCAAACAGTTCGCCACGAGAGCAGGCGAGTATTTCTTCACGGTTGTAAGAGGACTGGGGCTGAAATGACATAGGTTCCTTCGCTATAGAGTCAGAAGGCGTGCATCGTACCCAGTTCTGGCTTTAGCGGCAACTTTTAGAGTCTGTTAGGCGCATAAATAGGACGAAGTGGGCAGGCTTTTTGGTCACTACATTTATTTTCGGTTGACAGCTTAGCGGTAGCTCCCTAGCATGCTGCGTGTCTAATAACGTCGACCTCGCTCTTCCATGCTGCCATTCCACAAAGCTGTTGAAAACGACTTTTCAGCTGTCAATCAACTGATTATTGCCAATCTCCAATCCAACGTCGGATTGGTGGAGAATATCGGCCACTATATTGTCGGCTCCGGTGGCAAGCGCTTGCGTCCAGTCGTTGTTCTGTTGAGCGCACTGGCAAATGGTTATAAAGGTAAGCAGCATCTAACCATGGCGGCTGTGATTGAGTTTATTCATACGGCGACTCTGCTGCATGATGATGTGGTCGACGTCTCGGCCCTGCGCCGCGGCCGCGAGACGGCCAACAACCAGTGGGGCAACGCGCCCAGTGTACTGGTGGGTGATTTCATTTATTCCCGTGCTTTTCAAATGCTTGTCTCTGTTGGCGATATGCCAATCATGGGTGTTATTGCCGATGCCACCAATGTTATCTCCGAAGGTGAAGTTCAGCAGATGGGCAACGCCGGTAACTCAGCAATCGACGAAGCGACCTATTACGAAGTGATCTATCGCAAGACGGCAAAGTTGTTTGAGGCCGCTGCTCGTATAGGCGCTATGTTGGCCGCTAATGAGGGCAGTTCTGTCGACAATACTGATGCTATGTCTGCCTACGGCAAGCATCTTGGTCTGGCCTTCCAAATCGCCGATGATGTGTTGGACTATCAGGGTGATAGCGAGGCGACAGGCAAAAATATTGGCGATGATCTGGCCGAAGGCAAAATGACTCTGCCGCTTATCCATGCGCGAGATCATCTCGACGAAGAGCAGAAACAGCTAATTTGCGCGGCGATTGAGAGTAAGAGCTCAGAGCATTTCGAGAAAATTCTTGCAGCAGTTCGCCAGTCTTCGAGTCTTGAATACTCTGTTATTCAGGCTCAAGAACAGGCCGAGCTAGCTAAGCAATCTCTGGTCCAGTTGCCAGAGAGCGATCTCAAAATCCTGTTATCCGATTTAGCTGATTTTGCGGTTTCACGAATTTCCTGAATTCCCGCTGCGGACATACATTATGTAAATTTCCCCTTTATCTGGACTATGTCGTTGTATAACCATTTGGTTAGTATAAAGGCTGCATAGGTTTACCCAATAATGGCTATACAGATAAAAATAGCCGGTGATCTTTGCTACTATGTCCGTTCTTTCAAGTAGTCAAACCTTTCTATAACAACAAGGAGAATTGAGTGATAGTCGGAATTCCGGCGGAAATTAAATCCGCAGAAAAACGAGTCGCCATGTCCCCTGCCAATGTCCAGTCTCTAACGGACAAAGGCGTCAAGGTGCTTTTTCAAACAAACGCAGGAGATGCTGCAGGTTATCCAGACGCGCTTTATACAGCGGCCGGTGCAACCATCAGTACAGATCGTGCAGAGATATTTGCCCAGGCCGATATTATTCTGCAGGTACAATCCTTTGGCTCAAACAACGAGAACAGTGAAGACGATCTCGCCAGTCTACGCAGTGGACAGTTGGTAATTGGCATGATGGACCCACTGGCCTCACCCCAGGCAGCTCAAGCTGTGGCAGAGAAGGGCGCCACAGCAATTGCACTGGAACTGGTGCCGCGTATTAGTCGCGCCCAGAGTATGGATGTTCTTTCATCCATGGCCACATTATCCGGTTATAAAGCCGTGTTGATGGGTGCCTCTGCCGCACCGCGAATATTCCCTATGTTGATGACCGCCGCTGGCACTTTGCAGCCGGCGCGAGTATTGATTATGGGTGTAGGTGTTGCCGGTCTTCAGGCCTGCGCCACCGCCAAGCGACTCGGCGCTGTGGTTGAAGCCTACGATGTGCGTCCCGCGGCTCGGGAACAGATTATTTCAGTTGGCGCCAAGCCGGTTGAGTTGGATCTGGATACTGGTGAGTCTGAGGGTGCCGGCGGTTATGCCAAAGCCCAGGGCGAAGACTTTCTCAAGCGTCAGCGCGAGCTGATGACTGCAGTGGTCGCCGAGCAAGATATTATTATTACCACGGCAGCCATTCCTGGTGCCAAGTCGCCAATTCTGGTAACCGAAGATATGGTTAAAGCCATGAAGCCTGGTTCAGTCATTGTTGATCTGGCAGCAGAGCGCGGTGGCAATTGTGATCTCACCGAGCAGGGCAAAACTGTTGTGGCTCACGGCGTGACTATTTTGGGTCCCGAGAACGTGCCATCAGAATTGGCTCATCACGCCAGTCAGATGTACGGCAAAAACATGCAGACATTACTTGAGTTAATTCTCGACGAAGAGGGCAACCTCAACCTCGATTTTAACGATGAGATTGTTGCAGGTACGGTTGTTGCCCATAAGGGCGAGATTCCACATCCGCATATGCGCAAGCTGCTGGGACTGCCAGAAATCAAGGTGCCTGAACTAGAACCAGAAACTGAAGCACAAGGGGAGTAAAACAAATGGATATTTTAATTCTTTTATTAGCACTGTTTGTGCTGTCGTTATTTCTCGGTGTTGAGCTGATTACCAAAGTGCCGCCGACACTGCACACGCCATTGATGTCAGGAACCAATGCGGTTTCGGGTATTACCCTGGTAGGTGCCTTATTGGCTGCCGGCAACGACGGTTCAGCGATGATGGTGAATGTGCTGGGCTTTATCGCCGTGACTCTGGCGACCATCAATGTTGTGGGTGGTTACCTTGTGACTAATCGCATGCTTGCCATGTTTAAGAGGAAGTAAGCGATGAATGAGAATCTTGTTAATTTTATCTATCTGATTGCCGGTGTGCTGTTTATTCTCGGCATTAAAGGCCTGACTAAACCGAAAACTGCAGTGCGGGGCAATATGCTCTCGGCACTGGGTATGCTGGTTGCGGTTGTGGTGACGCTCCTGAACATGAATACCATTGACTATACCTATGTGATCGCCGGGGTAGTGGTGGGTTCTGTAGTCGGTAGCATTATGGCGCTACGCATTCAGATGACCTCGATGCCACAGATGGTGGCCCTGCTCAATGGTTTTGGTGGTGGTGCTTCTCTGACCATCGCGCTGGCTGAGTATTACACCAAGTTGGGAACCACGCCTGCATCCTTTGCCGAGCTGTTGAATCCTGTTGTTGCCGATAGCAGTGCTTTTGGCCCTGGACCTGAGGGCACTATTGCCCTGATCGCCATTGGTATGACTGTAATGATCGGTGCTCTGACTTTGACTGGTAGCCTGGTGGCATTCGCCAAGCTGCAAGAGTTGATGAAGAAAAGTTATGGTCTCCCCGGAGGTCCAGTGGGCAACGCGCTATTTGTTATAGCTGCACTGGTTGCTGTGGCCTTGGTTGTGGTCAATCCAGGCAATGCTGCCGCTATGGTGGCTGTGGTTGTTTTGGCG
>CAWLBR010000174.1:0-4713 GCA_963855085.1 Gammaproteobacteria bacterium | reverse complement strand
TCGAGCTGAACCAGAAGAAATTGCAAAAGCCGCAATGTATCTGGCCTCTGATGCCGCCAGTTTTGTCACAGGTACTTCAATGCTGGTCGATGGTGGTGTGTCCATTTCCAAAACCTAATATTGTGATGTAAAGGAGCAATCATGATCGAACAGCAGCAGATCAATTATCAGCGCATTGAAAAGGCGATTGCCTATATTAATGACAGCTTCAAAGAGCAGCCATCTTTGGATGATATTGCCGCTGCTGTTCACCTAAGTCCATTTTATTTCCAGCGTTTATTTAGTGAGTGGGCGGGGGTTAGCCCGAAAAAATTCATGCAATACCTGAGTGTTGGCTATGCTAAGCAACTGCTGAAAAATGAACAGGCAACCTTAGTGGATACCGCTTACCAAACAGGCTTATCCGGCACGAGTCGGTTGCATGATTTGTTTATCAGTGTAGAGGGAATGACCCCGGGTGAGTTTAAAAATGGGGGTGAGAAACTCGTGATCAATTATTGTTTTGCCGAAAGCCCCTTCGGGAAAATTATTGTTGCCTCAACCACAAAGGGTGTTTGCCATATGTTCTTCGAGGAGGATGAAGATTCGGCACTATCTGATCTTATGTTCCGCTTCCCCAAGGCTCGATACCACCAGGTGGTTGACAAGTTTCAACAGGATGCATTGTTTATTTTTCAAAATGACTGGAAACAACTGGATCAAATCAAACTGCATTTAAAAGGTACAGAGTTTCAGTTAAAAGTTTGGGAGATGTTGCTAACAATTCCCATGGGTGAGCTAACCAGCTATGGCCGGGTAGCCCAAAAAATTGATAAGCCGAAGGCATCAAGGGCGGTAGGTGCTGCTATAGGCAGCAACCCTGTCGCGTTTCTTATTCCCTGCCATCGAGTGATACAAACCAGTGGCAACCTCGGTGGTTATATGTGGGGCAATACTCGAAAGTCAGCCATTATTGGCTGGGAAGCGTCAAAAGTGAGTAGCGAATAATGGAAGATGTTATTGAAAAAATACGCCAGATAGAATGGCAAAAAAAAACCAACGAGCTGCATAGTAAAGGTTATGCTGCTGTGTCAGGTTTTCTTGCCAAGCCTCAGTGCCAGCAACTTATTGACAGCTATAATGCCCCCAGCGGTTATCGCAAAACCGTGGTGATGGAGCGCTACCGTTTTGGCTTGGGCGAATATAAGTATTTTGATTATCCTTTGCCCAGCCTTATTCAAACATTGCGAGAGCATATTTACCCCTATTTAGCGCCGGTCGCCAATCAGTGGATGAACTTGCTGAATATAGAAAAGCAATTTCCCTCAACACTTCAGGCGCTTCAGGCGGAGTGTCACGCTAACCAACAGTTAAAGCCAACGGCGCTGATTTTAAAATACGGTCAGGGCGGTTTTAACACGTTGCATCAAGACTTATACGGTGACGTTTACTTCCCGCTTCAGGCCGCTATTTTTCTCAATGACCCCGAGATTGATTTTTCCGGTGGTGAATTTGTACTGACTCAGCAAATACCCAGAGCGCAATCTAAGGCGATGGTATTGAAACCAAAACAAGGTGATATGGTTATCTTTACCACCAACTTTCGACCGGTGAGAGGTGCAAGAGGCTATTATCGCGCCAGTATGCGACACGGTGTAAGTGAGGTGAGCAGTGGCAACCGACATACGCTCGGCGTAATATTTCACGATGCGGTGAGTTAGAACCTGTTCTGGCATAGCGACATCAATAGCAGAGTAGGGGCAAGGTGACAGGGTAGGAGGGGGGCTCACCCCGGAGCGCAATCCAATGGCCAACAAACGCCCATAACACCACAATAGCTGTGCTATGATCCCGCCCGAGTTGACCAGGCAGTCGCTGTGTTGATCTCTCTAATGTTCGCTTGCGTTCATAAGGGTGCAACGCGGAGGAAAGTCCGGGCTCCACAGGGTAGAGTGCCAGGTAACACCTGGGAGGCGAAAGCCTACGGCCAGTGCAGCAGAGAGAAGACCGCCGATGGTTCGTTCGCGAACACAGGTAAGGGTGAAAGGGTGCGGTAAGAGCGCACCGCGCTACTGGTAACAGTAGTGGCAAGGTAAACCCCACTCGGAGCAAGACCAAATAGGTTTCCATATGGCGCGTCCCGCGTTGGGAACGGGTAGGTTGCTTGAGGCAAACGGCGACGTTTGTCCCAGATGAATGACTGTCCACGACAGAACCCGGCTTATCGGTCAACTCACCTAATTTTTATAGGCAATTCACTCGGATTGCCTATTCCATTTAGATATATAAAAATCTAAAAACAGTAAAAATTATTCTTAAAACCCCGCAAAGCTAGAAGTTACATTAACTTCTAGCTTTAGCCATATGTTTTATATTGTGAAATATTTTAGGCCTTCTGGGCTACCTGTCATAAACCGGTGATATTGCCGGAACTTACTGATTTTATTCACTTTTTCACCCCTCACTGAGCCTTGACTTTAACCCTAGCTGTGAATAGTGTACACATATGGGTAAAAGTGGCGAAAAGTGGCGAATATAGGTCCCTATATCAACAAAAAGAGATAAAGGGCCGGTTCGGTTAAAAAGTTCTAAAGGGGTGGTAAGTGTTTAAGGGTAGCGATCCAATCAATATGGACACAAAAGGCCGGATGGCAATTCCGACCCGCTACCGTCCCCTGCTCGACGAACTCTGCGCTGGTGATCTGGTTATCACCATCGATATGAAGTCTACCTGTCTTATGCTGTCACCGCTGCCTGAATGGAAAAAATTCGAAGAAAAAGTCGCCGCCTTGCCTGCTCTTGATGAGCTCGCCGAGATGTTGAGCCGTTTTGTTGTTGGCCAAGCCAAAGATCTTCAGGTCGATGGCAGTGGTCGTATTTTGATTCCGCCAGAGTTGCGCGGCTATGCACAGTTGGAGAAAAAATTGGTATTGGTAGGTCGCAGTCAGCGTCTCGAAATCTGGTCTGAAGAGAACTGGAATACTGAGCGCGAAAAATCTCAGGCAACTTACCGCAGCATGCTTCTCGACCGAGACAATATGTCGGATGCATTGAAGAATCTCTCTTGGTAGAGGTTCCTGAGAGAGACATTGAAAAGCCCGAGCACACTAGCGTTCTGCTACATGAAGCGATAGATGCCGTGGTTACCGACCCGGATGGCTTTTATATCGACGGCACGTTTGGCCGTGGCGGTCACACCGCAGAGTTGCTTTCAAGACTGTCTGAGCACGGCAGAGTGTTAGCCATTGATAAGGACCCCCAGGCAATTGCCGCGGGTCGCGAGCGGTTTGCCGACGACAGTCGATTGACCATTGTTCACGGCTCCTTTGCCGATATGGGCGACTGGCTTGAAGGGCGTGAGGTCACGGGTGTACTGCTCGATTTGGGCGTTTCTTCCCCACAGCTGGATCAGGCGGAGCGCGGTTTTAGTTTTATGCGTGATGGCCCATTGGATATGCGCATGGATACCAGCTCTGGATTATCGGCGGCGGAGTGGATTGCCACTGCAGCGGAAAAGGATATTGCTCAAGTGATCAAAGAGTTTGGCGAAGAGCGCTTTGCCAAGCGTATGGCCACAGCTGTAGTGCGTGAGCGCGAGCTGGCTCCGATCACTAGAACGGTGCAGTTGGCGAAAATATTGGCTGATGCACACCCAGCTTGGGAGCGCGGCAGACATCCTGCAACCAAGGCGTTTCAGGCGATCAGAATTTTTATCAATCGCGAGCTGGATGATTTGGTGGCGCTGTTGGAGCAGGTAATAGATTTATTGAAGATCGATGGTCGTCTAGTGGTTATTAGCTTCCATTCTCTTGAAGACCGCAAGGTTAAGCGCTTTATCCGTGATCAGGAACGCGGTATCAAGCTGCCGAAAAACCTCCCAGTTCGCGATGTAGAGCGCGGTGTTCGATTAAAGAAAATTGGCAAGGCAGTTAAGCCTGAGGCAGTTGAGGTTGGCGGTAATGTTCGCTCGCGCAGTGCGGTAATGCGCATTGCCGTGCGTGTTGCGTGAGTGCTATGACAGGCCGCAGCTCAGCGCAGATTGCGCTGCTTTGGATTGTTGTGTTGATCAGTGCGCTGGCAGTGGCTTATGCCAGCCATGTGTGCCGACAAAAGTATGACCAGTTGACGGCTCTCGAGCGCGAGAAAAATCAACTACAGGTGGCTTACGGTAAATATTTGCTGGAGCAGAGTGCCTGGGGATCGCTACAGCGGATCGAGACAATGGCTAAGGAAGGTCTGGATATGCACAGTCCGCAGCCTCAAGAAATAATAATGGTGAAGCGATAAAGTGGCTAAAAAGTCGATAAAAAATACCCTGTCGCGCGGGCGTTACTATTTTGTAATGCTGGTCCTAGGTTCACTGCCTCTGATCGTTGCAGCCAAGATTGCCCAGCTGCAAATTATGCCCAGTGAAGAACATGGAGTCGAATTTCTCCAGACTCAGGGCGACGCGCGCTCCATTCGCACTGAAACTATTCCCGGTCACCGCGGTTTAATCACCGACAGAAATGGCGAGCCACTGGCTGTAAGCACACCTGTCACTACCCTGATCGCCAATCCTAAGCGGGTCAATGAGCATGCTCAGCCCGATGATCTAGTAAAGCTGGCGAAAGCCCTAAATATCTCTCTGGTGCAGCTGCAAAGCCGCCTAAAGCGTTACCGCAACAAATCCTTTATGTATCTTAAAAGACAGTTGCCCAGTGTTGAAGCGGATCGCATTCTCGATTTGCAGAT
>CAWLBR010000173.1:0-4750 GCA_963855085.1 Gammaproteobacteria bacterium | reverse complement strand
AGACTCGGCAGGACAATATTTTTAAAGGCACCATGTAGTTTCATCAAAAATTAAATCCATCGGGTTTCGTCTGATTTGAGGTTTTCGGCACGCTATAAATATTTCATAAAATAATCGGTCACGCGATTTTCAATATACTCGGGGTCTGATTGCCAGGCCCTGGCATGCATCTGACAAGGCGACTTCCAAAATTCTTTAGGCTGGTTTGCCGCGGCATAATTTCTCTCACCATGAGAAAAACCGATTAAATTATCCCCCGAGCAGTGAATAATAAATACTGGCCTCGGGGAAATTCCGCCCAATAGATTTTCGGGATTGACTACTGCCATATCCATCCCGGTGCGCTGTTCCAACATCCATGCGATTAACGGCGCCAGAGGAAAATTCGGCAAGCCCAGATGCTGTTCAATAATTTCACCGTATAGGTCGTCCAGGTTAGCCCACCCGGCTTCGAACACACCGGCGGCTATACGCTGGTCATCAACCATTGCCAATATCGAGGTGGCTGCCCCCATTGAGGTTCCAAAGATACCAATGCGCAGAATCTGTTTTTGCTGCTGTAAATAATCGACGGCCGCTATAACATCGTTCTGCTCAAAAAAACCCATGGTTGAAAAAGACCTAGTGCTCTTGCCACTATTCCTTAAATCAAACACCAGAATATTAAATCCCGCCTCGTGGACGGCCTTAAACCAACGCATGCCTTCATGCCTATCCGCGCCATGACCATGAACAAAAACAATCGCTTTGTCTGAGGTCTCAGCAGGTATATACCAGCCACTCAAAGTATTACTGTCATCAGGCCGAAAGGAGATGTCCTCAAATGGAAGATCTAACTGGGAGGGGTCGCCACAGTATATAAAGTGGTCTTCATTACAGACATAGGACGGGTGCATAATATTGGACGAGAGCATCCAAGAAAACATCAAAAGCCCGAGGCACGAGAGGCCAGTAACCCCGGCTAAAACCATCGCAACCGTTTTAGATTTCATTAAATAAGTAGCTGAACTTTAGCTGATAAGTGCGCGGTTCCATATAGGTGGCAACCAGACCAGCGGAGGTCATGGCGTTGCCTGAGTCGACCTTTACATTTTCATCTGTGGCGTTGTGAATATAAGCGCCGACCATCCATTTTTTTGAATTGGGTTGATAGATTAGGCTTAAATCAAACAGATTGTAGGATTTCTGAACCCCTAAATCACTGCCACCATTGGGCAGGCTGTCAAAAATACCTGGGGCTAGTCGGTCGCGATTATAGATATCAAGGAAATAACTGTCCGAAGCTTTAAGCACTATACGAGGAGTCAGAAGCCCTACATCAAAAACAAAATCATGACTGTAGGACACTGTCACTTTCCAGTCAGGCACTCTGGGTGGACTATTTCCGGACAGCACAACGGGATCCTCTGGAGACAGGGATTGATTCGAAACATAGGGATTAAAGAGGTTCCCAAACAATGTATCGGGTATTTCAAACTGACCAAAATGGGCATCGGTAAAGGCTGCGGTTAACTGCAACCTATCAAGATCTGTCAGCGCCCAGTCTAACTCTAACTCCAGGCCTTGAATCGTTGCCGAAGAGGCATTGCGCACCACGGTACTGCCACCAGTGTCGGCAACACCATCAAAATTGATATCTAGGCGGTCTTCATTTGAGAACTGCAGATTATGGTAATTTGCGCGAAACAGCGCCCCATTAACGCGCAGGCTGTCATCCAAATATTGCGCTTTAAAGCCCAGTTCAAAATTGGTCACAGTCTCTGGTACAACACTGTTGCCTGCATCCTGAATATGACCGGATTTAAATCCGCTGGAAACCGTCGCAAAATACATCAGATCATCGGTGGGTCTGTAATCGTAACGAATCAAGCCGCTGACATTTTCCCAGGTGATCGACAGATCATTGACCTGACGTATCCAGCAGGGCTGATCGCCAATACCCTCACTGGTGCCATTATCATTATAGGTGCCAACGTTAATCGCCTGCTGGGTAGCGGCATCTGCATAGATATCCTCTGGTGCGGGCGCTCCCGGACCAATAGAGTCAGGCCCCGCATAAGAACCCAGCAGTGAGGTCACTCGGCAATTTATGGCGCGACCGCCATGATCAGACTTACTGTCCTTAGTGTATCTGGCCCCCACTGTTAAACTGCTAAAGCGGTCCAGGTCATAGACGGCTTGAGAAAATATACCCATTGACTCGACCCGTCTATCGGGTTGAATCGCGTAGGAAACGGCGGCGCCATCAAAATCACTGATCCAGCTTGTGGCACCATCGGCATTTCTTTCGCCACCAGCATTCTGCTGATCCACAGCAAATACAATTTCATTTTTCTCACGGGACAAAAAGGCACCCAGCAACCATCTCAGGCGCTCAGTATCATCATTCATTAACTGCAATTCGTGGGAGGAAAACTTAAAGTTGGAGCTGTGGGTGCGCTGCTGTTCGAAGCTGCTGCTCCTGCCATTGTCGGCATCCACAATCTGCTGGCGATCCATCTGCGACTTGCCGTAGAGGTAGCTCAGTGTAAAGTCGGTGGCCCTATAATCCAATTTGGTACGCAGGGCAGTATTGGTCAGGTCGAGAAAAGACGGACTGTCAGAGACCACGGCCCGAATACCTTTGGCCACCAGATCCGGGGCCAGCTGAGCAAGACCGGCGCCCTGATCTCGATAGCGCTCAAGACTGGTGAAGGCACTGAACTGCTCCGTTGGCTGCCACAACGAGGAAAGCCTCCAGCTATACTTGTCGGCCATTTCCGGAGCAGACTGACCATAGTCTAAGGCCTGATCAAAGGCTGTCAGCTCATCGCTGGTTGCCGGGTAGTCGGGCCCAAGTCCTTGATAATTATCCAGCAGGTCGGTGTAGGCATCATGGCGCAGAGTGGCACCAGCAAAACGTAAACTAAAGGTGTCACTAACAGGTAGATTTAAGGCACCGCGATATTCTCGGCGATCATAGTTACCTAAGCCAACCGACAAGTTGCCTTCCACTACATCCAGCAATGGCTGCTGATTATAGATATTAATGCTGCCAGAGGACGAGTTGCGGCCCCGCAGAGTGCCCTGAGGACCTCTCAAAACCTCTATGCGATCCACATCATAGAGTAGGGTTACTGCCGCTTGGGATCTGGGAGAGTAGATGCCGTCCACATGGATGGATACTGGCCCATCGGCGATCTCGGTAATATTGGTGCTACCCACTCCGCGCAATTGCACCAGTGTTGCCGCCTGAGGTGCTGTGTTGGTCATCTCCAACCCTGGCACCATATAAGACAGGGCGCGCAGGTCAGTGGCACCGGCAAAGTCCAATCTAGTCTGGTCAAATGCGGAAACCGCTATAGGGGTTTTTTGCAGGTCCGTAGCACGGCCCGTAGCAGTGATAATGATTTCTTGTAGCAGGGGCACTTCATCAGGTGCCTCAGGAACCGGGGCTTTAACAAAGATCGACACCGCGGTGTCATTGATCATTTCATAGCTTAATCCAGTGCCCTGGAGCAACCTATCCAAGGCCTCTGGCTTAGTTAAATCACCTTTGAGAACCGCTACCCGATGCTCCCGCAAGATCGCAGTGACACCAATAATATTAATATCCGCCTGCTGTGAAAATGCCACTAACCCCGACTCTAGGAGCTGGGATGGGATGTTAAAGGCAATAGTAGGCTGAGCAGATTCGGGCGAGATTTCGGTAGCTTTTTTAGGGCTGTTTTTAGAAGTGCTTGCAATGGTGTTTTCAGGAGTGCTTTCAGGAGTGCTTTCAGGAGTGCTTTCAGACGTGTTTTCAATGGTGTCTTCAATAACAGTTCCGGCAATAGTCGCAGCTATGGCCTGAGATATAAATCCGAAATTGAGAGCGAAAGAGGCTGCGGCTAAAACGACAGCCGTCGGCAGACCCCCTCCCCTGTTCTTATTTGATTTATTCATTATTAAAATCAATGGCGCGGTAATCCACGCTCTATTTTTATAAGAATGTCTCTATACAGTTTATCCTTTGCGTTCCCTATAGAGTCCCCATAGAACAGATCTTATAGGAATGGGCATATTAATCAATACTTTGTCACCCTCCGCTTGGCGCCTTCAGGGATTGCCAAGATGGTCTTAGGCGCGCTCCTTGACCGACCAGAGCGCCTCCATCTCTTCCAATGTCTTACCCTTAGTCTCAGGCACCAATTTCCAGACAAACAGCATCGCAACCACACAGAACGAGGCGAAGATAAAGTACGGCAACGCGCCGTTAAAACCTTCCTGATTTAAGGCACTTTGGTTCACTAGGGGGAAGCTATTGGCCACCAGGGCATTGAATAACCACTGGGCGGCAACGGCTATAGACATGGCCACACTGCGCACATTATTCGGGAACATCTCAGACAGCATCACCCACACCACAGGGCCCATAGACATGGCAAATGAGGCGATAAATACCAGCACAGCAATCAGTGAGACAACACCCACCTGCTGGGTATAAATAGTCAGACCGAGCACCGTCAAGCCAGCAAACATACCAATACTACCGCCGATAAACAGCGGCTTGCGCCCCCAGCTATCAACCTTATAGATGGCCACAAAGGTAAAGATCAGGTTGACCGCACCCAGCCACAACTGCTGCTTAAGCGCATCTTCCGGCCCGTAGCCCAGGGCGTTACTAAAGATTTCCGCACCGTAATAGAGAATCGCGTTAATACCGGTGACCTGTTGGAATATCGACAACATAACCCCGAGAAAGAGAGCAAAACCAATGCCTTTGCCAAAC
>CAWLBR010000172.1:0-4817 GCA_963855085.1 Gammaproteobacteria bacterium | reverse complement strand
CAACCTGCTCAATCAGCTGTGGCGTATTCGGGTGCAGCTCGCCGCTCTGCTTGTGAACAAACAGTGCGATAGGAACGCCCCAGGTACGCTGACGGGAAATACACCAGTCCGGACTATTGTCGAGCATACCTTCGATACGCGCCTGGCCCCAATCTGGGTGCCAGCTAACATCTTTAACCGCGGCCTTGGCCTTGGCCAGCAAGCCGTTTTTATCCATGGAGATAAACCACTGGGGAGTGGCGCGGTAAATCAATGGGGTTTTAGTGCGCCAGCAGTGGGCGTAACTGTGAACAAATTGGCCGCAACTCAACAGACGTTTATGCTCGCGCAGAACCTCCAAAACCGAGTCATCAACTTTGTACACATGTTGGCCAGCAAACAGCTCTACACCATCGGCGTACAAGCCGTTGTCTAAAATATAATTCAATGTGCCAATGCCATACTGCTTGGCCACGACGAAATCTTCCATGCCGTGATCTGGTGCTGTATGGACACAGCCAGTACCTGCATCGGTAGTGACATGCTCGCCGAGCAGTACAGGAATATCGCGCTCGTAGAACGGGTGACAGGCAATAATATTTTCCAGCTCTTGGCCCTGACAGCTAGCAAGCTGCTGATAGTCTTCTATCTCTAGACGCTGCATCACTGATTCCAGCAACAGCTGTGAACAGATCAGACGCTGAGGTCCATTCTCGCCATTGATCTGCACCAATACATAGTCAACGTCGGCACCCACAGAAATTGCCTGACTGCTGGGCAGAGTCCAGGGTGTCGTGGTCCAGATCAACATATTGATCTCGCCTTCGCCAGGCAGACCGCCAAATGCCGCGGAGACTTTATCCAGTTGCGCGGCGTCGGTTACGGCATAGGCAACGTCTATGGTGTAAGAGGTTTTATCCTGATATTCCACTTCTGCTTCGGCCAGAGCTGAACCGCCCACCACACTCCAGTAAACCGGTTTGTAGCCTTTAACCAGATGGCCATTAGCGGCAATTTTTCCCAGTGCGCGAATAGTGTCCGCTTCCACCTGATAATTCATTGTCAGGTAGGGACGCTCCCAATCACCAAAGATGCCGAGACGGACAAAACCAACACGCTGACCATCGACCTGCTTCATAGCGTATTCGCGACACTTTTTGCGGAAGGTGGAGTACTCGACTTTGACGCCGGCCTTGCCAATCTTCTTTTCAACATTGTGTTCAATCGGCAGGCCGTGACAGTCCCAGCCTGGAATGTAAGGCGCATCAAAGCCGCTCATGGTGCGCGCTTTAATGATAATGTCTTTGAGGGTTTTGTTCACCGCATGACCCAGGTGAATCTCGCCGTTGGCGTAAGGAGGGCCATCGTGAAGAATATATTGTTCGCGGCCAGCGCGGGCCTCGCGAATCTGCTGATAGAGATTGCTGTCCTGCCATTCTTTTAACATTCCCGGTTCCCGCTGGGCCAGATTGGCGCGCATGGGAAAGGCGGTCTTGGGCAGGTTCAGTGTTGCTTTGTAATCAGTCATTGGTCTTTTTGCTTGACCACAGTGGTCAACCCTATATCAGTTAATTGTTAATAAAGTTTCAAGATTCGTCATCTAAATACCAGGCTATTTAAATGCCAGACTATTTAAATGCCAGGCTATTTAAATGCCAGACTATTTAAATGCCAGGCTATTTAAATGCCAGGCTATTTGCCAGACTGTAAAAACCACTGGCGGATCTTTTTCACATCCCCAGTGATTGTTGCGACCAGTGCATCCACACTGGTAAATTTTTCTTCCTCGCGAATCTTATGCAAAAACTCCACTGAGATTCGCTGACCGTAAAGATCACCGGCAAAATCCAACAGGTGAACCTCTAAAATCGGCTTTACCAAATCCCCCACTGTGGGTCGCAAGCCGACATTGGCAGCACCGCAGTAAAGGGTTCCTGCAACATTCACACGCACCGCAAAGACACCGGATAGGGGCGCACTAAAACGGGCTAACTGCACATTCGCAGTGGGAAAGCCTAGTTCACGTCCCAGCTGTTGGCCATAACCAACCACTCCACTGATGGCAAAGGGTCGTCCAAGCAACTCGGCAGCGCGG
This sequence comes from Gammaproteobacteria bacterium, assembly GCA_963855085.1. GTDB lineage: Bacteria > Pseudomonadota > Gammaproteobacteria > Pseudomonadales > Porticoccaceae > HTCC2207. The sequence goes on along the minus strand of CAWLBR010000172.1, from coordinate 2,743 downwards.
GCAAAATCTGCCTGTTCAACCACTTCACGGACTAATGTACTGCTCACTCGACGACCATCCGCCTCGATTGTCGCAGTGTCCTGCACCTCAAACCCGTGGAGCTTGCCCTGCTCGTTTAACATGGCAAAGTCGCCACTGCGATCACAGCCAAAGCGGAAGTCATCGCCGACGATCAAATGTTTTACTGCTAATCCGCGAACTAACACCTGCTCGACAAAATCCACTGCAGACAGATTGCGCAGTTGGCGATTGAACTGCAGGCAAACCACCGAGTCCACGCCCAGGGACAGCAGTGTTTCAATCTTTTCGCGCAATCGCATCAACCGCGCTGGCGCTCGTTCAGCAGAAAAATACTCTCGCGGCTGCGGCTCAAAGGTCATCGCCACCGAAGGTATCTGCAAACGCTGAGAGGCCTCTTTCACCTGACGCAAAATCGCTTGATGACCAATGTGCACACCGTCAAAAGAACCGATGGTAACCACGGATTTTTGGTCCGGAGAATGCAGGTTGTGCAAACCGCGAACAAAGGTCATTTTGGCATGGGGCACAGGCGAGGTTTTCACTGTTCAAAATAGTAGTCGAGTATACCTAGCAAAGGTCAGAAACGTAAGGCACTGCAGCCAATTAACAGCCCCTGAAAAGACTAAATAAACGGCGATCTAAACCGCGATCTAAAGCGCGCCAATTTAATCCCTAGAGGTGGTGGCTTTAGCCGGCCCTTTTAAATCACTCAGGCGCATGCCGCCGATCCCCAGAATCGCTAGGTAGACCGCAAAGCCGCCGAGGCAAATACAGGCAATGGCGCTGCTGCGCTGCCACCAACCCAGCTGCTGCCAGATACGGGTATCGAATGCATCGAACTGACCACCAAGCCAGATCAGGGTCGCGACCATCAGTATTACAGCCAATAGCAGAGTCGCCAAAAAGCGCAACCAAGCACGACCTGGAAGATAGATAGCCTTGCTGCGCAGTGCCAAAAACAATAGCAGCGCATTTAAGAATGCCGACAACGAGGTTGCCAGCGCCAGACCAACATGACCCACCTGCCAATAAAAATGCAGCGGGATTACTAGTATTAAGTTAAGCGCCATATTAGAGACCATGGCAATCACGCCAATACGCACCGGCGTGCGCATGTCCTGACGGGCAAAAAAGCCCGGTGCCAGCACCTTGATCAGCATAAAGGCCACCAGCCCCAGAGAGTAGGCACGCAGGCTTAAAGTCGCCATAGACATATCCCGCGGGGTCATCACATCACCGTAGAGAAATAGCGTCGCAAGAATCGGCTCAGCAAGTAGCATCAGGGCAGCAGCGGCAGGTATGGCGATCAACAGCACCATGCGCAGCGCCCAATCTAATGTCTGGGAATAGGCCTCCACTGAACTGGCTGCATGGTGACGGGATAGGTTCGGCAGTATCACTGTGGCAATGGCCACCGCAAACACCCCGAGAGGCAGTTCCGAGAGGCGGTCTGAGTAATACAGCCAGGAGACACTACCTGTGGGCAGAAAGGTTGCCAGCATAGTGTCTAACATCAAATTGATCTGACTCACAGATACACCAAAGATTGCTGGGCCCATCAGCCTGAGTATTTTTCTCACTCCAGGATGGCGCCAGTCAACAGTGGGTACCGGCAGCATATGAATACGCGCCAAAAACGGCAGTTGAAAACAAAACTGAATCGCACCGGCGGCAAACACACCCCAGGCCAGCGCATAGGTGGGTTGATCAAACCAGGGCGCGGCGATTAGGGCAGCAAAGATCAGAGACAGATTGAGCAGCACAGGCGTAAAAGCGGGAACCGCGAAGCGGTCATAGCTATTGAGGATGCCACCGGCAACGCCAGTCATTGAGATAAATAATAAATAGGGAAAGGTAATGCGCAGCATTTCAGCAGTGGCATTAAATTTAAACGGATCGTTGAGATACCACTTCGGCGCAAACAGCGCGGCAAAAAATGGCGCAGCAACCACAATCACCAGCGTTAATATCAGCAGTGCCATACCCAGAGTGCCGAATACTCGATTAACTAATTCTTTGAGTGCCGCCTGACTGCCATTTTGACGATACTCGCCGAGCACTGGAACAAATGCCTGGGCAAAAGCGCCCTCAGCAAAGAGACGGCGAAAAAAGTTGGGAATCTTGAACGCGACAAAAAAGACATCGGCCAGAGCTTCAGCACCAATCACCCGCGCAAAGATAATATCCCGCGCCAGTCCGAGAACCCGCGACAGCATAGTAAAGAAGCTAACCACGCCACTGGAGCGCAGCAGCCCACCATCGGCCTTCACTTTCGTAGGCGACGGCTGTGGTGAATGATTGCTGGGCTTCTGATTCAATTTTTACTCGATTGACAGGGGCTTTTCACAGCAGTTTAACGACCTCCAAGCCCATCTCCAAGTGAATACTGAAAAGCTGTGAAAGCTAGCTTGACGCCTCAGGTTTCTCTGACAGTGCAAAGTAATTATATTGCTTCGACAATTGGGTTGAATGTAGCTTACAAAACATGTATATTTCCGCGCCTTCAGTGAGACCAATTAAGAGGAGTACAACAAGTGGCAAATTCAGTACAAGCTAAGAAACGCGCACGACAGAACGAGAAACGCCGACAGCACAATGCCAGCTTGCGCTCTATGGTTCGCACCTATTTGAAAAAAGTCGATGCAGCTATTGATAGCGGTGTTCAGGCTGATGCTCAGCTGGCTTACACCGCTGCAGTGCCGGTTCTAGACCGTATGGCAGA
>CAWLBR010000171.1:0-4820 GCA_963855085.1 Gammaproteobacteria bacterium | reverse complement strand
TGTAAAAAGCCAGGAATCGGTGGCACACAGTTCATATTACCGACCACGGGTTCAACAATAATACAGGCGATTTGGTCGCCGATTTCAGCGAAGGTTTCTCTAACCTGTTCGATATTGTTGTAGCTCAGTGTGATGGTGTGATCCGCCAGTGCGGCGGGAACGCCTGGCGAGCTAGGCACGCCGAGAGTCAGTGCGCCAGAACCCGCTTTGACCAGCAGTGAATCCGAATGGCCGTGGTAGCAGCCTTCGAACTTAACAATTTTATCTCGTCCGGTTGCACCCCTGGCGAGACGGATCGCGCTCATTGTGGCTTCGGTGCCAGAGTTGACCATGCGTACCATGTCCATGCCCGGTACGCGGTCGCAGATTTTGTCGGCGAGCAGGATCTCCAGCTCTGTGGGTGTGCCAAAGGTCATGGCTTTTTCCAGCTGCTCGCGAATCGCGTCCAGTACCTGAGGATGGCCGTGACCGAGAATCATCGGGCCCCACGACATAATGTAGTCAACGTAGCGCTTGCCATCGGCATCAAACATATAGGCGCCGGCGGCGCGATCAAAGAATATCGGCGTTCCGCCGACTGCACGAAAGGCTCGCACCGGAGAGTTAACACCGCCGGGAATATGTTTTTGAGCAGCGTCGAAAAGTTCTTTGGAGCGGGGGCCAGCGTAGGTCATTGACGATTCCTGATTGAGTGATGTCTGTAATACAGATTGAGAGTGAGGGCTGTATTATCCTGAATATGGTGCAGCGATGCTATCTGCCGCTAATAAATGTCTTAAAGGAAGCTTTGATACGACAGCGCTTTATTGCTAGATGACCGCGACTGCTTTGTGCTGGCATCTAGGTCGCCCTAAATAAAGAGGCTAACGTTAAGAGACTAACGTTAAGAGACTAAAGCTAAGAGCTAAGCGAAGGGCTTAACGATAACCAAAATTACGATCGCCACCAGAAACAGCACCGGAACTTCATTAAACAGGCGGAAGTAAACGTGAGACTTCTCGTTAACACCATCCCGCAGCTTGCGCAGATGTGCGGCACAGGCAAAATGGTAGCCGATCAAAACCGCCACCAGCAGCGCTTTTAGCTGAAACCACAGCTGGCTGAGGTAATAATCTAGGGACATGGAAACCAGCCAGCCGCCGAGGACCACTGTGGCGATCATGGATGGGGTGGCAATGCCGTTGTAGAGTTTGCGTTCCATCACAATAAAACGCTCGATGCTGGTGCTGTCATCAGACATGACGTGATAGACAAACAGTCGAGGCAGATAAAACAGTGCAGCGAACCAGCAGATAACCGCAATTAGATGAAAGGCCAGGACCCATTCGTACACGTAACACCTCCGGTGGAAAACATGGCTGCGCGGTTTTTATGTGGGGCTTTAAAACGCACAGAAGCTATAAGATTCGGGTATTATAGACCGTCAAAGTATTTCTAGATAACGAAAAGAGAGGGCCCGTGATTAAAGTTGGTATTGTTGGCGCAACAGGTTACACCGGAGCAGAGTTGCTCAGGTTGTTGGCCGTGCACCCAGAAGCAGAAGTGACAGTGATTACTTCACGCAGTGAGCAAGGTAAACCCGTTGCAGACCTCTACTCCAGTTTGCGCGGTATTATCGATTTGGTTTTTTCCCTGCCGGATGTGGATCAGCTGGCCCAGTGCGATGTGGTATTTTTTGCCACGCCTCACGGTGTCGCCCAGAGCATGGTCGCCAGCATATTAGACCGCGGCGTTAAAGTTATCGACCTGTCGGCGGACTTCAGAATTAGAGACGTACCCACATGGGAGAGCTGGTATGGCCAGACCCATGGTGCCCCGGAATTAATTCCCCAGGCGGTCTATGGATTGCCCGAACTCAATCGCGACGCTATAGCCAATGCCAGCCTAATCGCCTGCCCGGGCTGTTACCCCACCAGCGTGCAGTTAGGCTTTTTGCCATTGATGGAAGCCGGTTGTATAGACCTCAGTGATTTGATCGCCAACTCAGCCTCTGGCGTCAGCGGTGCTGGTCGTCAGGCCAGTATTGGTGCATTGCACGCAGAGGTCAGTGACAGTTTTAAAGCCTACGCCGCCTCTGGTCACCGTCATCTTCCTGAGATTGTGCAGGGTTTAAATGATATGGCGCGCTCTGTGAATGGACAGGCAGCTACATCGGTTAACCTGACTTTTGTGCCCCATTTGCTGCCGATTAATCGTGGTATTCATAGCACCCTATATGCCACTTTGACTGATTTAACCGTCGACGTGCAGGCGCTGTTTGAAGCCCGCTATGCAAATGAGCCCTTTGTCGACGTGCTGCCAGCTGGCAGTCATCCCCAGACTAACTCTGTGCGCGGCTCGAATTTCTGTCGCATAGCAGTGCACCGGCCCAATGGCGGCGCCAAGGTTATTGTTCTGGTGGTCGAAGACAATCTTACTAAGGGTGCCTCAGGTCAGGGCATTCAATGTATGAATATTATCTGTGGTCTGGCTGAAAATGCCGGATTGGCCGCGCCAGCGCTGCTGCCCTGATGTCCGAAGTCAAATCAGTTGTTGTCTCGTACAAGCCGCGACTGATCTATCTTGCCGTCGCTGCCTGCTGTGCTCTGGTGGTGCTAACACTGTTTTTGGGAAAATTCTGGGGCGGGCAGACATTTACTCAAGAGATGATTGAAAAGCGCAGGTTGGAGTTGTTGGCCGAAGAGTTTAGCGCCACTATTATTAAACAGCAGGAAGAGCTGAGCCGAATCAGGTTGAGCTCCAAGGTGGATGTGGCCGCGCTTGAAAATAGTCGGCAAGAGATGATTGTTCTGCAGCGCAGTATTTACAAACGCGATGAAGAGCTAAAGCTTTATAGAGAGCTGTTACGCGACAAAGATCAGGCCGACGGTCTCTCTGTCGCCGATCTGCGCCTTACCTTGCTCGATGATGGCCGTATTGATTATCGCTGGGTAGCGCGGCAAAAGACTGTGAAAATGCAAACCCTGCAGGTGTTGGGTGAATTGTATTTACTGGGCCTGATGAATGGAGAGCCGGTTGAGATATCATTTCAAGATCTTGATTCGGACATCAATGAGTTTCCTCTGCGTTTGGCGTTTAAATATTTTTCCATCAATCGCGGCCTGTTAAAGCTGCCGGAGAATTTTGAGCCTGAACAAGTAAGGATAGTTTTGCGTTATCCTTGGATGGAGACAGCGCAGCTCGACAAGAAATTTGAGTGGGAAATTGATGGCTAAATGCTGTTCGATGCAGAAAACAACAGTAACAGGTTAAGGTCAACGACATTGAGTTCCTAGGGAGCTACAATCACTGACGATCTCTACGTTAGGCAGTTAATTAAACTGGCAGCCATGGCTGTTGTCCAAGGAGGCGTCAATTACAAGTTGATTGAATTTGAGAAAGGCGCTGAAGTTGTTGGCAGTTTTGTTTATCATCAACAGCCTAGCAATGTTACGCAGTTCCCTGCAGACTCAAAAGAACTCAGCAACTAGTCGTAACCAATAAGATAAATATGTAGTCGGACAAGGACCTTGTCCGGCGCTTTTGCAAGGCACGTAAATGCTTGCACACTGCAACTGAAGTACGGAGCACTAATGTCAGGTATTGAAACATACATCCCAGCACCGCTGAACATCACTGAGCATGCGGTGACCAAAGTCGATTCTCTAAAAGTGGAGGAGGGCAATGACGACTTAAAGTTGCGTGTCTATGTCACCGGAGGTGGATGTTCAGGTTTTCAGTATGGCTTCTCATTTGAAGATGTTATGGCGGAAGATGATACAGCCGTGACTCGAGACGGAGTAACAGTGCTGATTGATTCCTTGAGTTATCAGTATCTGGTTGGTTCGACTGTAGACTACGAAGTAGGGTTGATGGGATCGCGCTTTTTGATCACCAATCCCAACGCCTCCACTACCTGTGGCTGCGGGGCGTCTTTTTCGATCTAAGCTTATTGGCTCTATTTAGTTTCATCTAGTTCTTTTGAGCCCTCTTTAGTCCTCTTTAGTCCTCTTTAGTTCTATCTAGACTTAGCGTTATAAACAAGGATTGTTGTTATGCGTTACTGTTGGTTGTTGCTGATTCTTTTGCCTGGATTTCTGCTTGCCCAGCCAGCTCTTGAATTAGGTGCTGGTGTTAATCAAAGCTCTCAGTTAAGTTCTGGCTTAAGTGCGACTGTACTCGCTGTAGATACAGCGCCAGGTTATGTGGCGCGAATTGATCTAAATAAGCCAGGCCAGATTGCTGAAGCGCTGCGTCGTGCTGAAGCGTACTTTCAGTCGAAACATTACTTCGATTCGTTGGATAGCCATGCAGGTCCTATTGCCTTCGTGATTTTTGGTCCCGATGTAAAAATGTTTTTCAAACAAAACTACGGCATGTATAAATCCACTGTGGATCTGGCTGCGCGGCTATCTTCCCTTGGCGTGATTGATATTAGAGTCTGTCAGGTTAGCTCAAAAGCCATTGGGCTCAATAGAGGCGATTTATTGCCGTTTGTTTCACCGGTGGATGTTGGGCAAGCTGAATTAAAGCGTTTGCTTGAAGAAGAGGATTACAGTTTTTTCTGATTCGGTGGTTCTCTGTTTAATAAATGCTTTAAGGTAAGTATAGCGCTCCGAGCACAGTTTCTCGGGTGGCACCGGTTACGCTCGGCAAGTTGCCAGGCTGATTATTGGTACGCTGGCGTGCTAGCCAGCCAAAAGCACAGGCTTCCACCCAGGTTGGGTCCAGCCCCAGTCGTTGAGTCGAGTACAGAGGTATGGAGCCTAGGGCGATTTGGAGCTGGGCCACAAGTTGATCATTAAAGACCCCTCCACCACAGATATAGACCTCATCCACAG
>CAWLBR010000170.1:0-4845 GCA_963855085.1 Gammaproteobacteria bacterium | reverse complement strand
CGGATTCCGTCGCCGAGTGACCATAGGTCATGGACATGGAGGAAATGGCGGTGTCGACACGGTCAATACCCGCTTCAACACATTTCATAATAGTGCTGGTGGAAAGACCGGTTGTCGCGTGGGCATGTAACTGCAGTGGGATAGACACCGCTTGCTTAAGCTTGGTAACCAATTCAAACCCGGTATAAGGCGTGAGTAGTCCGGCCATGTCTTTAATACAGATCGAATGTGCGCCGGCATCTTCAAGTTGACGACCCATATCCACCCAGCGGTCAATGGTATGCACTGGGCTCACTGTATAAGAGATGGTGCCCTGGGCATGTTTGCCCACCTGAACCACGGCCCGCAATGCCGTTTCGAGGTTGCGCATATCGTTCATGGCGTCAAACACGCGGAATACATCTATCCCATTTATGGCAGCACGCTCAACAAACTTTTCCACCACGTCGTCTGCGTAATGACGGTAGCCGAGAATATTCTGGCCGCGAAACAGCATCTGCTGCGGCGTGTTGGGCATGGCTTTTTTGATCTCGCGAATACGGTCCCAGGGATCTTCACCCAAAAAGCGAATGCAGGAGTCAAATGTAGCTCCACCCCATGACTCCATTGACCAGTAACCAATTTGATCAAGCTTCTCAGCGATCGGAAGCATATCGTCGATACGCATACGGGTTGCAAAGAGAGACTGGTGCGCGTCGCGCAGAACAACTTCGGTAATGCCGAGGGCGGCAGGTGTCGAGGGCATATTCATGTCCATTTTGATATTTTCGTTTAGAGTGCTTTAAAATTGCGTTAAAGGTGCGTAAAGAGTTCGTTTGAAACCGGTATAGCTACTTCTTGTTGCGGTGCTGATCGATCGCAGCCTGTATTACTTTGGCAATGCGTGGCTCAACGCTGGCCTGCACTGGTGAAGTCGCAGTTGCGGCTGAGCTAACAGCAATCTCTGGCTGTTCAACAACCAGCTTGTTCACGACCTTCGACATCAGAGTGGTAACACCCACTAGCAGGGTCAAAAAGGTAAAGACTGTGCCCATACCATAGAGCATCAGATCTAAGCCTTGCGAGATCAGTGTTGAGTCCATCGGAGATCCTAGATAATGCAAAAATGAGTTGAGAGCGGCCATGGAATGGCCAGACGGCAAAACTATAGCAATACCGCGATTATTTGCAAGTATGGCTTTGCTTTCCATCGCGGGAAACCTACAATTCACCTCAAATTTCAGCTTCGCTCTTTATTTAGAGCCTCCAAGACCCAAGGAACGCCACAATCATGCGCATCAAAGAGCTTCTCAATCAGCGATTTTCCGCCGCCATGCAGGCCGCGGGAATCCCCAGCGAATGCTCGCCGACTCTGGCGCTAAGTGGCAAACCCCAGTTTGGCGATTATCAGGCTAACGGCGCCATGGGTGCGGCCAAACGCCTAAAAATGAATCCTCGGGAGTTGGCGGAAAAAATTATTCAGCATGTGGATCTCGACGGCATTGCCGACAAACTTGAAATTGCCGGTCCTGGCTTTATCAATATCCACCTTAATAACGCCTTTTTGACCGCTAGCCTCAGCACAGATACTCTTTATACCAAGAGTGAATTAGATCAGAACGGAAACCAGCAAAGAGTCGTAGTAGATTACTCATCACCCAATCTCGCCAAAGAGATGCATGTAGGCCATCTGCGCTCCACCATTATTGGTGATGCGGTTGCTCGGGTTCTTGAATACCAAGGCCATACAGTCCTGCGTCAAAACCATATGGGAGACTGGGGCACTCAGTTCGGCATGTTGATTGCGGAACTGGAACAGCAGCTCAGCGAAGGAGAACAGGCGGAGTTAGCTCTGGGTGATTTAGAACTGTTTTATCAGCAGTCAAAAAAGCACTTCGATGCGGACCCAGAGTTTGCCGATACAGCCCGCGCCTATGTGGTTAAGCTGCAATCTGGCGATGCCCACTGCCGCACCCTGTGGCAGAAATTTATTCAGGTCTCCGTAGCCCATAATCTGGAGATCTACTCGCAGCTCAATGTCGGCCTCACCGCCGACCATATTATGCCCGAGAGCGCCTACAACGATGATCTACAAAATGTTCTCGATGACTTGCAGGCCAAAGGTTTAGCCGTTGAGAGTGATGGCGCCCAGGTTGTTTTTCTCGACGAACTGGCGGACAAGAATGGCGATCCATCGCCGATGATAGTACAAAAATCCGGTGGCGGTTTTCTCTATGCCACCTCGGATCTCGCTGCTATGCGCTACCGTGTTGGCCAGCTCCAGGCCGATCGTATTCTCTACTTTATTGATGCACGACAATCTCTGCACATGAAGCAGGTTTTTACCGCTGCCCGCAAAGCTGGCTATGCCTCCGATGCAGTGAGCCTTGAGCATCACCCCTTCGGCACCATGATGGGTAAGGATGGCAGACCGTTTAAAACCCGCAGTGGCGGAACCGTGAAGCTCGCCGACCTGCTGGTGGAAGCCGTAGAACGTGCCGAGCAGTTGCTGCGCAGCAAAAATACCGATCTTGGCGAAGACGATATCAAAAACATTGCCCGCAGTGTGGGCATAGGCGCGATCAAGTACGCTGATCTGAGCAAGACCCGCACCAATGATTATATTTTTGACTGGGACTCAATGCTCTCATTTGAAGGCAATACGGCTCCATATCTGCAATATGCCTACACTCGGATACGCAGTATTTTTCGCAAGGCCGGAATTAGCGCCGAAAGCTTCAGCGCCGAGATCAGCATTACCGAGCCCCAAGAAAAAGCCCTGATTATGAAGTTGCTACAGTTTGATGATCTGGTGGATCAGGTTGCAGCTGAAGGCTACCCGCATATTTTGTGTAACTATGTCTATGAACTGGCCAGCGCCTATATGACCTTTTATGAGCACTGCCCAGTGCTAAAAGATGAAGTGCCTGAAGAGATTCAGAAAAGCCGCCTGCAACTGTGCAAACTGACCTCAGAAACTATTGCCAAAGGTCTCGACCTGCTGGGTATTGAAGTAATGGAGAAGATGTAAGCGGTTTTTGAATAGCCGTTTTGAATAGCCGCTCTAAATAGCGGCTTTTTTTGGCCCCTCTTAAAGCACTAGCCTAGACAACTACTTGCCCAAGCGGCTTCGGTAGAGCGCAGTAGTCACTGGATCAAAACAGCAAAATACCACTGATTCAATCAATGGATTTCTTTGCAGACCTAACTTAATTTGTTGAATAGCAACCTTGATTGCACGGTTGGCGGGAAAGCCGAGAGGTCCACAGCTGATTGGCGTAAAGGCGATGCTGCGAACATTGTATTGCTTGGCCAAGCCCATAGCTTTACTGTAGCAGGAGGCCAGATGCAGCTCTTCCTGATAATCTCCACCACGCCAGCGTGGGCCTATGGCCTCAATAAAGATCTTATCTGTCTCTTTACTTAGATCTTTACTTAGATCTTTACTTAGATCTTTACTTAGATCTTTATTCATATTGGCGACAATCTGCACATCGCCCACTCTTAGTGGTATCAGACCATCGCCACTGGCCATTGCCAGCATCTCAACCGCAGTACTCTGAGAGTAACAGCTGACTATAATATCAACATTAAGAGTGGCGACGTTTCCTTGATGAATTTTTATCCGGTGCACTTTTTTGCCGTCCTTCCCGCCTAAAACTAGATTCTGCCAGTATATGGCAAAGTACTTAACGGAATGTTGACAGCCATCTCAATGTTGGCGGCAAGCTGCTACTCACCGCACACTGAGCAACTACGCGCCACCTCTAAGCTTCGTGCGCATATCGTCAAACTGAGTGCCAACAGCATCACTAACCGCTGGGCTGCGCAGACTCACTAGCACAACTGCGATGAAGGACAGGATAAAGCCGGGTACCAGCTCATAAATATCAAATAGGCCACCACTGAGCTGAGACCAAACCATCACTGTCACCGCACCCACCAGGATACCCGCCAGGGCACCCTGAGACGTCATGGAGCGCCAGTAAAGGCTGATTAAAATAGCGGGACCCAGGGAAGCGCCAAGACCGGCCCAGGCATAACTGACCACATCCAACACCTTGCTATCAGGATCCATAGCCAGCGCCGATGCAACCATTGCCAGCACAATCACGGCAATGCGACCCACTTTCATGCGCGTTTCAGCGGAGAGAGACTTCTTCACCATCAGTGGATATAAATCCTCAGCCAGTGCTGCAGAGCAGACCAACAGCTGGGAATCTACGGTACTCATAATCGCCGCGAGAATCGCCGCCAATAGAATACCCGCAACTAGTGGATGGAAAACCAAACTGGTCAGGGTGATAAAGACTTTTTCCGGATCCGCTAAGGGTTCATTTAAATAAGCGATACCGCAGAAACCCACCAAAATAGCCATCAGATAACCGAAAGATGCCCAGCTGACACCAATAACCGTGGCTACGCCAGTCTCATCCGCAGAGCGGATCGCCTTAAAACGGGCGAGAATATGGGGCTGACCAAAGTAACCCAAGCCCCAGCCGAGCAGACCGAAAATCGTCAGCCAACCCAGCGGCTCTCCTGCGGCGTTGGTAAACATATTTAACAACTCAGGATTAGCCACCTCGATGGTAGCCACAGCAGAAGAGACACCGCCCACATTATCAATCACTAGCACTGGCACAGCGACCAGAGCAATTAGCATCAGTAAACCCTGAAACACATCGGTCCAGGAAACAGCTAAAAAGCCTCCGAATAATGTGTAAAACAGAATCAAGATGACACCGACAAAGACTGCAAGATAGTAGTCGAGACCAAACACCACATTGAATAATTTACCACCGGCAATCAGACCTGAGGCCACATAGAAAAGAAAGAACAACAAAATACTGATCGCGGCAATCGACT
>CAWLBR010000169.1:0-4856 GCA_963855085.1 Gammaproteobacteria bacterium | reverse complement strand
TTTTGGAGCAGTTCTAATGGGCAATAATAAATCCTGGCAGCGTCTGATTTGGGAAGATCCTTTTCTTCTTGAACAACAATTATCCGACGAACAGAGAATGGTTCGCGACTCTACCCGTCAGTATGCGGAAGAGCGTTTGCAGCCAAAGGTTCGCGCTGCCTTTCAAAATGAAACCAGCGATCCGGGAATTTTCCGCGAGATGGGCGAGATGGGTTTGTTAGGTCTCACCATCGAAGGTTACGGTTGTGCCGGCATGGACTACATCAGCTATGGCCTAGTGGCCAGAGAAGTGGAACGTGTGGACTCTGGCTATCGCTCGATGATGAGTGTGCAGTCTTCACTGGTTATGTACCCCATTTATGCCTTTGGCAATGAAGCTCAGCGTGAAAAGTACCTGCCCAAGCTGGCCACCGGTGAATTTATCGGTTGTTTTGGTTTGACCGAACCAGATCATGGTTCCGATCCCGGTGGCATGGTCACCCGAGCCCGCAGTGTCGATGGCGGCTATATAATCAATGGCGCCAAAATGTGGATATCCAATAGTCCCTTTGCTGATGTCTTCGTGGTCTGGGCAAAAACTGACGATGGTGAAATTCGCGGCTTTATTCTTGAGAAGGGCATGCCCGGACTCAGCGCACCAAAAATTGAAGGCAAGCTGTCATTGCGCGCGTCGACCACTGGCCAGATCGTGATGGAAGATGTGTTTGTTGCTGAAGAGCAGTTATTACCCAATGTAAAAGGTCTGAAAGGCCCCTTTAGTTGTCTTAATAACGCCCGTTACGGTATTGCTTGGGGATCCCTAGGTGCCGCCGAAGCCTGCTGGCACGCAGCGCGCACTTACACGATGGAACGCAAGCAATTCAATCGACCGCTGGCGGCAACTCAGTTGATTCAGCTTAAGCTGGCCGACATGCAAACGGATATCAGTCTCGCTCTGCAGGGATGTTTCCGTGCAGGACAGTTGATGGATGAGAATAATATAGCCCCGGAACTGATCTCGTTAATTAAGCGCAATTCCTGTGGTAAATCCTTGGAGATCGCTCGCAAGGCCCGAGATATGCTCGGTGGCAATGGCATCTCTGATGAGTACCCAGTTATGCGTCATATGATGAACCTTGAAACTGTGAATACCTATGAGGGAACCCATGATATTCACGGTTTAATTCTGGGTCGCGGACAGACCGGTATCGCGGCGTTTTAATTGCAGGGCTATTATTGAAGTGACGTTATAAAAAAGGCCTAAACAAATTTGTTTAGGCCTTTTTTTATTCCGCCACTAGACTGTTTTAGCTAGACTGTTTTAGGCTGTGGTTAAAGCATTTAACTTGAGGTTAAAGGCAGTGTTCGAGTCATCTTCCAGGGCGGCATGACGCAGCGCTTTAATATCCTCAGCCATCAGTTGCCTGTGTTTATTGTAGGCGCTGACTATAGCCATATTTTGTTCACTGGTTCGCTCGCGGGTACCGCCGTAGCCTTTGACAATTCTGCCACACTCAGCAATTTCGATGGCTAGTGCCCGATCTGAACTGGCCGCCAACATTATGCCGTCGAGCCAATTTTTGATCATGCTGTGCTCCTGCTGATAGCCGAGGCTGGAGCGTCGAAAACGGCGCAACATAGCCAAGAAACGCAGAGAGAAATAGATCGTCAGGGTATTGGTTTTGAGTTTCTTCGGGCCGGATACCAAGTTCAGCGCCTTACGTCCGAGACTGCTGCCAATAATTGCTCGGCCTAGGGATGCTGGCAAAATAGCGCAGATCTCTTCAGGTCGCGGGCGGAAAAATTCTGTGACATAGAAAATCTGTCCCGCGTCCGCTTGAACTTCTTCACGTATTTCCTGCATGCGCTGATGTCGGATTTTCAGCTGCGCAACCCGGGGAACATCTTCAAAGCACATCCATAGTGCTAAATATCGGGCAGTGGTATTGGTCAGTTCAAAGTCGCCATCCGCGCTGTCCAGGGAAACAATCTTAGCCACCTGATCTAGGTATTGAGTGGCATAGTTAAAGTCCTGATACTCAATGGCTTTTTTTACGCCTTCATAAATAATTTCTTGAGTTTCTAGGGGGAAATCCGTGGCCACTCGGGCCAACAGTTTTTGCCCTTCAGCGGTGGTTGCTGGGGGCAGACTAAAGCCGTTGGATGCAGTCTCAGTCAGGACGGCCTCAGGCTTGTAGTGCTCAACAGTATTCGGCGACGCTTGATTAGCTTTTTCAGCAATGCCATAGCTGTCGGAAAATGCAGCGAGGTTGGTGGCCACCGCTTTGCCTGTTTGTCGAATCACCTCTTCATAGCTCTCTCGGCTAAAGGGCAGGGCACCGGAGCCGGCCAAGGCGCCAAACAGTACAGAACTGATCACCGCATTATTGCGCTGCGCTACATCCTGCATATCGTATTGGACAAAATGTTTTGCATAGCGGCTGGCAATATCCAAAATAGTCGCCGCTTCCATGGTGCCATCGGCAATCTCGGTTTTCTCATCTATGGCATAAACTCTATGGCTTGAGCTGATTAGGGTAGTGCGATCTGGGGTGACAAATCCACGCTGCAGCATACGACCGGCTTCGGCAATCTCTGAGCTTATCGCTATATCTATATCCCCCTGACTCGGAGACAGCGACATAATCGGCAGCTTGTCGGCTATACCTAATCTGGGAAAAATTTCCAAATAATAAATCGTTGCGCCAGTGCGCTGAGCAACACCAGCAAGGGATGTGCTCTGAACGGTCCAGTCATTGTTATTGGCTACTTCTATCAGCCAGTTGGCCAATACGCCGCCACCTTCGCCACCTAGGGCGGTGATGATAATGTTAGTGCTGCGCAACCTCTTGCTAGCATCAGCAGCGGCTATGCTCTTGGCGTCGATAGCATTAGCATCGATAGTCTTAGCGTCGATAGTCATAGTGCTTGCCTAAGTTCACGGCGCTTATCGCGACGTTCAAACCAACTGATAACGCCGCGTCTGATGCGGGCCATAGTGGTATCAACAGAATTGGGGTTAGACAGCAGATCAATCTTCGAAAACGACGGGCAGAGCACTGCAGAGTGCACATTGTCACCGCAGACACCGCAGCCGACACAGCTATTGTCCACATAGGAGACTGGATCTATACGCAGGGGATCGGGATTGTCTTTAATCGTCAGCGAGGGACAGCCGGAAATACGGATGCAGGCGTGATCCCCGGTGCAGGTCTTGCTATCAATATAAAACCGCGCTCGCACTGTGCGCTTGCCGTCGGCAATGGATTTTTTCATTAGGGGCTTGATACGTCGCTGGCGGTTTAGCATGCACTCGCCCTCGGCAATAATTACTTTCAAGCCGCCCTGTTTAGTAGTCAAGGCCTCTGTCAGGGTGTCTTTCATTTCGCTGATGCTGTAAGTGCTAATGGTGCGCAACCACTCGACACCGGCGCCGCGACAGGCGCGTTCAATAGACTGGGATTTGTCCCGATCTAAGCGCGTGGCATCCATGGTTGTGGCAATCAAATTCGGCTCCGCCATGGAGGGAATATCCTGGCCGCCGGTGGCCGCGGAATAGCCATTGTCGACAATAATCAACAGGCCGTCGTGGTTATTAAACACCGCCGAAGCGACTCCAGTACTCAGGCCGTTATGCCAGAAACCGCCGTCACCCATAATGCTAATGGACTTGTGAGGTAGTACATGGCGAATGCTTGATGAACTGGCTAGGGAAAGCCCGTAACCCATAATCGTGTTGCCAAGATTAAAGGGTGCCAATGTGGCAAAAGAGTGACAGCCAATATCTGAGCTGATATGAAACGGCCCAATGTCAGCCTGTACCTGTTTGATAGCGCTAAATAGAGGACGCTCGGGACAGCCAGTGCAGAGCCCTGAAGGTCTCGGTGGCACATTTTGTAAAAGGCTCTCGCGATCCTCTTCCTGGAGTGGCGACTGCAGTTGATCCACCTCAAGACTACTTATTTTAGTATTGCTGGAGTGCCCAGCGATTTCCATAAAGCGCGTCAGGCCAGTGAGCAATACCTGACCAGTGACATCGCCGGTTTGCGGCAATATCTCTTTGCCATAGACCTGGGTCTGAATATCCTGCTTGCGCAACAAGCTTTGAATCGCCGGCTCTATATAGGCGGGCTGTCCCTCTTCAATCAGCAATACATGCTTTTTGCCGAGACAAAATTTTATCACTTCATCCGGCACTATGGGATAGGCCACATTCATTATATAGAGGGGAATATCGCTGTTGCCAAAACAGTCGGCTAAACCCTGTCGTTCAAGGGCGCGGATAACCGTATTGTAGGTGCCACCACAGGTAATGATGCCGAGCTCTTCCTGCTTGCCGGGGAAAAATTCATTGAGCTTATGCTGCTGAATAAAATCGATGGCCGCGGGCCAGCGCTGACTTATCTTATCCCGTTCTTGCTGATAGACATGCGGCGGCAGGATGATTTTTTCTGCCTCGCGATTGGGTGCCACTGGATTGAGATTACTGTACTGGGGTGGCAGATTATCTTTGGCGATAAATTCGCCGGTGACGTGGCAGCCGCGAATACGCATCATATAAAAGATCGGCGTGTTACTGGCTTCTGAGAGCTGAAAGCCTTTCTCGATCATATCCACAATGCTGGGCAGGTTGGGGCGTGGATCCATCAGCCACATCTGCGCTTTCATAGCAAAGGCATAGGTGCGCTCTTGCATAATACTCGAGCCCTCACCATAGTCTTCACCGACAATCACCATAGCGCCGCCAATCACGCCGGAAGAGGCAAGATTGGACAGAGCGTCGGAGGCAACATTGGTACCCACAGTCGACTTCCAGGTCACTGCACCGCGCAGTGGATAGTTAATCGACGCACTGAGCATCGCCGCCGCAGTAGCTT
>CAWLBR010000168.1:0-4864 GCA_963855085.1 Gammaproteobacteria bacterium | reverse complement strand
TGTCGCCGCCATGGTGGATATCAATATGCGCGCTCCCTTGTTGCTCTCCTGTGCCGCGATTCCCTATCTTCTGCGCGCCGGTGAAGGTGCCATTGTTAATGTTGGCTCACTGGCTGGCCGTGCGCCGTTGCAGGGCGCCGCAACTTACAGCGCCACTAAAGCAGGGTTGCGTGCCTTTAGTTATGCCCTGGCAGATGAGCTGCGAGACAGCGGCATCAGCGTTGGCTCAGTTTCACCTGGCCCAATCGATACCGGATTTATTATGGATGAGATCGATGCGGTAGAAGATATAGTTTTCTCCCAGCCCATGAGTACTGCGGAGCAGGTTGCAGAGGGTATTTTAGCTGTGGCTACTGGACAGGAGATCGAAGTGGTATTGCCTGCAGCCAGCGCGAAGCTCACTCACATAAGCTACCTGTTCCCCAAGTTACGCCGCCGTTTGCGTCCCAAGCTCTACGAGCAGGGCCGTAAAAACAAAGAAAAGTACCGCAATCGTCAAGCTATTAAGTAGAGCTATCAAGTAGAGCTATCAAGTAGAGCTATCAAGTAGAGCTATCAAGTAGAGCTATCAAGTAGAGCTATCAAGTAGAGCTATCAAGTAGAGACAACATAGAGGTAATACAGAGGTGATAAAGAGGCTTTATGAAACTTAACTATTCTCTTCAGTCCACTGATCAGCTGCTACTCGAAGGGCAAAACAGCAGTCCAGCGGTTATCCTGATTCACGGCATGTTCGGTTCCCTGAGTAATCTGGGGGTGCTGGCGCGCTCCTTGGTTGCGGACTATCAGGTTATCTGTGTGGATCTGCGCAACCACGGTGACTCGCCCCATGAGTCACTGATGGATCTGCCCTCCATGGCTGCGGATATTGTTGAGTTGATGGATGATCTTGAACTTCCCAGTGCAACCCTGATTGGCCACTCTCTGGGCGGCAAGGTTTCTATGCAGGTTGCGCTGAATAGTCCTGAGCGAGTCAGTGGTCTGGTGGTGATCGATATAGCGCCGGTGACCTATGGCGCACGTCAGGATGCTGCTCTTGATGCGCTTAATTTGCTGGCGGAAAATACTGTCGCAAGTCGCCGTGATGCCGATGCGCTGATCAGCGAGCATATTGCCGAGGCCTCAGTGCGTGCCTTTTTGTTGAAAAATCTTGCCCGCCAGCCTGAGGGCAACTTCAGGTTGAAACTGAATCTGGCGTCGATTAATCAAAACTACGCCAGCACCTTGGTATCAGCGCCCATAGGGCATCCCTACGCTGGGCCAACATTGTTTTTGAAAGGCGAACACTCAGCCTATATTCAGGAAAAACACAGGCCTATTATTCAGCAGCTGTTCCCCCATTCCCAGTTAGAGGTGGTTGCAGATACGGCTCATTGGTTGCACGCAGAGAAGCCGGAAACAGTAAACGCTCTGATAAGGGCCTTTATTGAGACGAAAACACTGACAAAATCATAACCAATTGCCACCAGACATAGTAGAATTACGCCTGCATTTTTTACGTCCGCACTTTGACTCACATTTGAATTCACAGGAAACCACCGATGTTTGAAACTTTAAAGCCAGTAGCTGCTGATCCTATTCTTGGATTGATGGCGGCTTTTCGAGAAGATCCGCGAGAGACTAAAATCGATTTAGGCGTTGGCGTCTATATGAATGACCGCGGTCAAACCCCGGTTATGGATGCGGTAAAACGCGCCGAAGCCAAATTGGCTGAACTTGAGAAAACCAAATCCTACCAAGGCATTGCCGGCGACGCTGAATACAACAGCAGAATGCTGCAGCTGATGTTTGGTTCAGATCACGTTGTTCTGTCCTCAGGACGAGTTAAAAGCTTGCAGGCCCCTGGTGGTTCTGGCGCTTTAAGAGTAGGTGCCGAAGTGATTCGCCGCGCTCGCCCCGAGGCAAAATTATGGGTCGGCACACCCACCTGGCCGAACCATATTCCACTGCTTGGCAGTGCTGGGTTCGAGATTGCAGAATACCCCTATTACGACACAGAGACTCGCGAGGTCAATATTGACCTGATGCTTGAGACATTGCGACAGGTTCCCGCTGGTGATGTGGTGCTGCTCCACGGCTGCTGTCACAACCCCACCGGTGCTGATTTGACCAACGAGCAGTGGGATCAGATTACCGATATAGCCCTAGAGCGCGGCTTCGTTCCCTTTATAGATACCGCCTATCAGGGCCTTGGTGATGGTCTTGACGAAGATGCTTATGGCATGCGTTTGATGGCTGAGAAGTTGCCGGAGTTGGTGGTGGCCTCAAGCTGCTCAAAGAACTTTGGTCTCTATCGTGAGCGCACGGGGTCCATTACTTTTATTACTCAAACCCCAGAGCAGGCGGCTATAGTCGGCGGTCAGGCTATGGCAGTTGCCCGTCAGATGTACTCCATGCCACCGGCTCACGGTGCTCTTTTAGTTTCGCTGATTTTGGGTGATGAAGAACTGTGTAAGGATTGGAAAGCTGAGTTGGAAGAGGTTCGTCTGCGAATCAAATCTATGCGTACATTGCTGGCTGACAGTATTCAGGACAATGCAGCGGGAATGGACTTCAGTCATATCAAACGTCAGAACGGCATGTTCTCATTCTTGGGCATTGCGCCAGAGCATTTGGTCCGCCTGAGAGAAGAGTTCGGTATTTATATTGTTTCTTCAACTCGCATTAACTTGGCGGGCATTAACTCAAGCAATATTGCTTATCTTGCCGAGTCGATTCGCACAGTACTCAAGTAAATTTGTGTTTTGTCTGTAGCTGCTGCAGAACCGAGTTTAGGCTCTGCTGCAGTGACTGCTGATTCAACGCCTCAGGTCTACCAATTCAGGCGCCCCTGGAGAACCCTGCGCTATCAGCTTGTAAAACAACATGCCACGAGCTGGCTAGCGGAGGCCAAAGGCGAGTGAAATAGCAGCACCCAAAAGTCGATAGGGGGCTTTGGGTGGCTTAACGTAATGGCTAATAAAAGGCTGGTTCACCAGCGGGGCGGGTTTTAAATCGCTTGTGTACCCACATATATTGAGCGGGATAGCGTCGTACCGCATCTTCTAGCTGTTTATTCCAATCAATGGCATCTTGTTGTTCATCTTCACCAAAGCCTGGTAATTCGGCCGAAAATTCAATTTCGTATTGCTCCGGACCTAGGCGGCGCATGCCCATGAAAATCACCGCAGCACCTGTTTCGCGGGCTAACCAGCTGGGGCTGGTAATATTAATGGCATCTATCCCAAAGAAAGGAGCGAACACGGATGCTTTCTTGCCAAAATCTTGATCACAGCCGTACCAAGCTACACCGCCGTCTTGGATGAAGGTCTGCATTTCTTTAAGTTCGCTTTTTTTAAAACCGATTGCGCCTGCTTTGGCTCGACCCGTTTCAATCATGTTATCAATAATGGGATTGTTGTTGGGGCGGTACATATAGGAGATATTATCTACCTTGGATGTAAATAGTGGGATAGCGAAATCTACTACGGCAAAATGCCCTCCCAATACCAATACTCCGTTGCCTTTTTTCTGAGCGTTCAATACGTTGTCTAGGCCCGTTACCTTAACGCTATCTTTATATTGGCTCATGTCTTGCCACCAAGCATGGGTACCTTCAATTAATCCAGTGGTCAGTTCAATGAAACACTGCTCTATCATCTGTTCCAATTCTTGCGAGCTTAATTCAGGAAAGCAGGCTTGAATATTTTTGCGGGCCACACGCGCGCGTGAAGTCAATTTTTTCTTGGCCAGTTTCCCAAGCCAGCTTCCTAAACGGTGCTTATTTTTAAGCGATAGAAAAGATATGGAAAATAGAAGAGTTACTATTAAGCGAGATGGCAGATACTTGAGGTTGAATACTGACGGTTGGTTTTTATTCATGATTTTATAAATGAGTCCAAATGAGACAGTATTGTATATAAGTATGAGTCTTTAGCTATGTGAATATCGGCACCTAATCCTTTCTACACTAAGCAACACCGTTATTATCACTATCGCCAAAACCTGTAATCTCCCCATTAAACCAAAGGCGGAAAAAGTAGAAAATTCCACTAAAATATAGAGACGAGTTTGGACTCTATAGTGCCTCTGCAACTCGGCTCAACTTAGCGGAAATTCACTGAAGCAATATTGCTTATCTTACTGAGTCGATGCGCACCGTACTCAAATAGATTAGCGTTATGCCTTTAGTTGCTGCAGCACCGAGTCAAGGCTCTGCTGCAGTGACTGTTGATTGCAGTCAACTCTGATATCTCCATACTTTTTATACAGCGCACAGCGTTCGTCGAACAGTGATTCGAGGCTTTGGTTGGGTTTGCGGGCAATGCCCCGGGCATCGAAATTACCTATGCGTTTGCGCAATTCCTCTAGTGGTGCATCGAGAAATACAACGGTTGCGGTTTGTTTTAAGCGTGCCATGCCGGGCTCTGAATAAACCGCACTGCCGCCAGTGGCGACAACCTTTCCGCTAATATCTTCGCTTAATAGAACCTGTTCTTCGATCTCTCGCAGGTGCAGATAATCATTCTCGTCGAGAATTTCCTGCAGGGTGCGACCTTCACGCACCTGAATGGCGATATCGGTGTCGACAAAATCTAAGCCCAGCTCTTTTGCCAGCAAAATGCCAAGGGTACTTTTTCCGGCGCCGGGCATGCCGATAAGAACGATGCTGTTGGGGTGATTATTCATATTTTTCCAATTAGTGTTTTTTTGGCCCGAGGCCAATCTGTTATTCCTGCAGTGAGCTCTGTCATCCCTGCAGTTTTCCCTGTCACTCCTGCAGCTTGCTCTGTCACTCCTGCAGTTTGCACCTTCATCCCTGCAGTTTGCACCTTCATCCCTGGAGCTTGCACCTTCATCCCTGGAGCTTGCACCTTCATCCCTG
>CAWLBR010000167.1:0-4878 GCA_963855085.1 Gammaproteobacteria bacterium | reverse complement strand
GCTGGATTTGAACCAACGACCTTCGGGTTATGAGCCCGACGAGCTACCAGACTGCTCCATCCCGCACCGACACAACGGTTTACTATAAAACCGCCCTCCCTTGAGAGGACGCGCATTATAGGTAGACGACCGGGTAAGGTCAATAAACTATTGAGAAACAAACCGCTTTTTATTTGCGGCTCGCCACGACCAGCTCATAGGCGGTCTGAATCTCTTGTGTGCGCTCAGTTGCAAGCTTAACCATATCGTCTGGCATGCCCTGACCGATCAATTTATCCGGGTGATTGGCACTGATCAATTTGCGGTAAGCGCGCTTGATCTGGGCATCTGTCTGAGCCGCTTCAACACCCAACGCCGTATAGGCTGCCTGCAACTTACCTGGAGAGGTTGATTCTCGGTAGCCACCACTGCCGCCAGACTGCTTGAACTGGGACTGAGCTTTGACCATCTCCATAAATTTGTCGAACAATGCCGACGAGAAACCCAGTCGCCCAGCAATTTTACGCAACACATCTTGCTCGGCCTGATGCAACTCTCCATCGGCGATCGCCAGTGAGACCAGATAATCTAGCAACGCACGCTTGAGGTTATTCTGCTTGCCACAGGCAGCCATAAATCGATCCATGGTGGCATCGATGGAAAAGCCGCCCTGGGAACCCGTCTTGAAAAGCTCAATAGCTTTTTTGCGATGGGGCGTATTCAGCCCCATCTTAGCCATCAACGCCTCGGCATGAGCTACCTCAACTTCCGAGACCCTACCATCAGCTTTAGCCAGGTGCCCCAACAGCCCAAACACGGTCTCAAAGAAACTCTCTCTGACCTCGGCCTGCTGCTCTGCCGACATTGGACGCAAGCCACCGAGACCCTTGTCAAATTGGTGGCCTATATAAACACCTATAAGCACTCCGATTGGGCCCGCGACGGAGAGGCCGAGAAGTCCGGCGATGATTTTTCCTGCGATCATGTTTGCTGCCTTTTAATTAAGTCTTAACGAACAAGCATGATCATTGTAATGGCTTATAGCGGTGGGTTTCCTATCTATTTTTGATTAACTTTCTATGCGGCATTCACTAACAGGGCATCAGTTGCTATTCTTCGCTGCAATTCACACACAGATAGATTTGAGAGCGATCCACTATGTCGACATCTGAAGCTGTTATTACCTTTCTTGGCTGGGGATCACTTTTCCTGGCTCTTTATCTTCTCAATCGCAGGAGAGCCAAAAAAAGTTCTGAAGGGAAATCCGACTAGCCCCACCAGCTGATGGGGCATCAACTGAATGTTACTTAAGCTGCAGAGCGTCAATAACATCGGCAAATGAAATTAACTTAAAGTTCTGACGCTTAGGCTTGCGCTTTTTCTTGCTGATATTGTCATTGTCTTGCGCCACTAAGAGCCCCCGAGGGAAATCCTCATTGAGCGGATAGTTAATGGCGGCGATGCCGTCAGTAATACTGACACCATCGACAGTGCCGACCTCGGCCACCTCAAAGCTCCCCAGATAGGCATAGGGGGCAATACGATTGTAGAGGTTAAACTTGGAGTCACCCTGGGACGACAGGATAATATAGCCTTCTGTAGCACTGGTTTTGTACAGGGTAATGCCCTCTGGATCGCCACCAATATTGCCTTCCCGAGAATCAATAATCAGTGGATTGGAAAAATCGAGGGCCTCGGTTACTGGGTAGGCACGCAAGACGCCATTCACCTCTTCTTCCGAAATCAATAGGGTACGATTTTCATCATCGTAGACGCAACCTTCAGATTCACCGCCATTATCAAAGGTGTGTAACAACTTGAGACCATCAGCGGTATATTTCCACACTTCAACTCGCGGCCCTTCATCTTCGGTAACAAAGGCCAGCAATCCCAAGCGCTTATCCAGTCCCATACAGGCACCATAGATATTAATCTCCGACTGACCCTGCATAAAGCGCTTTGCGGGTAGAGAGAAATCACCCTTGGCAGCAGCTTCAGCCATAGCTGAATCGGCAAAGCGCCACAGATCAACACTCTGCTGGGTGCGGTTTGACGCAACAATATAGGTATCCGTGTCGATACTGCGGGTATCAATATTGTTGATTTTCCCGAGCTCGGTGTAGCCGACTGTCTCACCCTGAAGGTTGTAGCTATAAACCCCGCTTTTTTTATCGGTGCCAAAAATAAGCGATTGTGCCGGAACCGCAGAATTCAACCAGATGGCCGGATCATCTGCCGCATCATCGGGCGAAATTACCTGAGGCGTTTCATAGAGCGCAGGCACTTGAACCAATGTACTGCAGCCAGTAATGAGAGCCAAGCCGCAAAAAACCAGCGCTATGCCGGTCTTTTTATTGATCACTGTATAGGGCGTAAAGGCTTTAAGAAGCTGTTTCAAAAAACGCAATTTCAATTCCTTTTTTAGATTATAAGATTGGTTTTTAAAACCCCGACAGAGACGCTGCTCTGCCGAGGAATCAAGCAAAAACAATTAGAAGCTGTAGGTCATACCCAGGGAGTAGTTCTTGCCAAAAATATCGTACTGCGACAATTGTGAATCATCACCCCAGTAGTAATATTCGGCACGATTGCCCAGATTTACGGCTTCAAATTTGATTGCAAGGGCTTCATTAACCTTATATTTGGCGGTCAGATCGACTTGAACATAGGCATCAACCCAGCGCATATTATTCTCGCTAAGATCGTCAATGCTGCCGTTTTCGTCGGCGAGCCAGTCGAGGTATTCGCTGCGGTAGTTAGCCGCCACACGGACATCCCAAGGGCCTTTGTCATAACCAACACTGATATTGGCGGCTTCATCAGCCAACTTTCTGAACGGTGTAGTGAAGCTCTTGTCATCTTCAAATGCGAAGCTGCTCTCGCCATCAGTCAACGTCATATTGGCCGCAACATACAAGCCGTTGTCCCAACCATACTGGCCATTCAACTCAAAGCCATCAATAGTCGAATCACCTGAGTTGATCCAGGTTTCAACACCGTCATTAAAGGCAACACCCATGATCGTGGCATTTTTCTGGATAGTAGGATAAATGGCGTTCTTGATATCTTTTCTGAACAGACCTGCGCTAATAAAGGTCATGCCCTCGCCATAGAACTCAATGGATAGATCATAGTTAACTGCTTCGTAGGGCTTCAGTAGTGGATTGCCCGCTGAACCGCTCACCTTTGCACCGCCGTCGTCATAATTAACATTTAACTTAGGCGCCGTTTTAGTGAAGCCTGGACGTGACAGACCTTTCCAAATTGCTGCTCGCAACTGAAGTTGATCATTGAAGAAGTATTTGACATTAACACTTGGGGCAAAGAACGAGTGATCACTTGAAGCAGTGGTCTGCGCAAGTGTAACTTGATCGCGAGCCTGGGAGTCAACAGAGGTATTTTCGTAGCGCATTCCGGCGACCACAACACCTTTGTCCCAGGTATAAGTGTTCTGAACGTATGCCGCGAAGATATCTTCAGTGGTGGTAAAGTCCCGGCTAATATCATCTTCAAAGTCGACATCCATTTCGTCAACCTGATCTTTCATGGCCCATACTAGGCTTGGATCTGCCTGCTGACTAAAGGTTTGGTCTGCAAAGAACCAATCACTATTAGTCTGTGGATTCATATCTGCAAGGGTATTATCGCCCCAGCCGTCATAGACAATAATGTAATCGTCGACATCTTTCTCGCGGCTCTTCACTTTGACACCGGTTTTTACAACACCGAAATCGAACTCTTTTTCAGCATTGAAGACAAAAGCGACTTCAGAATCCTGAGAGACATTAGCGGTTACTTCAAAACCATCAAATCCCATTTCAGCCGGATCGTAAAGTGAAGCATCAGCAGGCGTCAGGTAAGGGCGCTGTGAATCGGCCCAATTGATAGTCGTGATTTTGTCGCCATTTCGATATTTGGTTCGAAAGTTAGCTTCTGCGTTATTGCTGTCATCTTCTTCAGCAAATGAATAACTGACCATGGTATCGACAAACCAACCAGAAACTGCAGTCTCGTAGCCCAAATTGAACGCTGCAATAGTCCGAGTCTCTTCACGAACGCGAGTCTCGGCATCGTGTTTGATTTCGTTAACCACCATGCCGTTTGCTGAGGTTGAAATCACTTGGTCGCCAATATCACCGTACTCGTCTTTCCAGCGAAGCTCTGAATCGTTGTACTGATTCCAAAACAGGTTAGCGAATAGACGGTCATCACCAAGGAGAAAATCAACGTCATAAGTTATCCCTAAACGCTCTCTGGTGAGTTCGTAATAACGCATTTCATAATCATCGTTCAATGCGCCATCTTCCCAACCAAAACCGGTCTCATTATTAAATGCGACTATATCTTTGCTCGAGTAGGTAACACCTAAGACATGCGCGGCCATGTCATTGATTTTGTCACCGTAGGTCAATGCCAGCTTAGGGTTAAGCTTTTCAGCGGCATATTGACCAAAATTATTTTGTACTTTAAGGGCCAACAGTCTGCCGTCCAACTCTGAGGGCTTTTTAGTCTTGAAATCAACACGCCCACCGATTGAATCTGAATCCATCTCAGGGGTCAGGGACTTGGCTACTGTAATAGAGTCTAACAACTCAGTGGGCAGGCCATCGAGCATAACGCTGCGCCCGTTCTCTGGTGCCACCATGGATGCGCCGTTCACGGCGATGGAGTTTAGGTCTGAACTCAAACCACGAATAGTGACGTAGCGACCTTCTGACTGATCGTTTTCAATCGAGATGCCAGGAAACCTTCTAATTGCCTCAGCAGCAGTGGTATCAGCAAAGCTACCCATGGCATCTGAATCGACAACAGAGATAAGACTATTCGATTCACGCTGTTTTTCAACAGCAGAGATCAAGGTAGCCTTACTACCGACTATAGTAATTTCTTCCAGCGTTG
>CAWLBR010000166.1:0-4897 GCA_963855085.1 Gammaproteobacteria bacterium | reverse complement strand
AAGGATCTCATGCAGAATTGCAGCGTAAAATATAGAAGGCAGTACACCACGGAGATCCCTCGACTACGCTCGGGATGACAGTAGCTTTGCTCGGGATAACAGTAGCTTTGCTCGAGATAACAGTAGCTTTGCTCGAGATAACAGTAGCTTTGCTCGGGATGACAAACTGGGGCTCGGCTAACACTCCACCCTGTCATCCTGAGAGAGCGCAGCGAACCGAAGGATCTCATGCAGAATTGCAGCGTAAAATATAGAAGGCAGTACACCACGGAGATCCCTCGACTACGCTCGGGATGACAGTAGCTTTGCTCGGGATAACAGCAGCTTTGCTCGAGATAACAGTAGCTTTGCTCGGGATGACAATGGTGGTATTTAGAATGACACTAAAAAGAAGGTACCAATAAAATAATGTTTGATATAGGCTTCTCCGAACTGCTGGTAATCGCCACTGTCGCCCTGATAGTGATGGGACCTGAGCGCCTGCCACAAACAGTTCGCAGCATCAGCCTATGGATCGGCCGCCTCAAACAGATGCTCGCCTCAGCGCGAAAGGATTTCGAACAGGAAGTCGGTATGGACGATATTCGCCAACAGTTACACAATGAAAAAATTATGCGCGATCTCAGCCAGACTAAGCAAGACCTGCAACAAACTCTAGACGCCACTGCTATCGAAGCAGCCTCCATCGAAGAAACCATCAAGAGCCCTCTAGACGCTATGACCGCTCTGGATAAAAAGCCATCAGAAACTAAACCCGACTCAACTAAGACCGCAGCCGATGAGTAAAGAACCTCTAGAAAGCCAACCGTTTATGGCCCACCTGATTGAATTCAGAGACCGTATGCTGCGTGCCATGGCCTCTGTAGCACTGATTTTTATCGGTCTGTTCTCGTTCAGCAACGAACTCTACCTCTACGTCTCCGAGCCCCTGCGTCAGTACCTGCCCGAATCATCAACCATGATCGCCACCGACGTCACCTCACCCTTTTTAACCCCCTTTAAATTAACCTTAGTGCTGTCGCTATTTGCCGCCATGCCCTATGTGCTCTACCAAGTTTGGGCCTTTGTTGCACCGGGACTCTACAAGCGCGAAAAGAAAATCGTGATCCCCCTCTTCTGCTCCAGCGTCATACTGTTTTACGCCGGCATGGCCTTCGCCTACTACGTGGTATTCCCTCTGGTGTTTATGTTTTTCACCAGCGTCGGGCCCGAGGGCGTCGCCATCATGACCGATATCCGCAGCTATTTAGACTTCGTATTAAAACTGTTTTTCGCCTTTGGTATCAGCTTTGAAATCCCCATCGCCGTGGTTATCCTCTCTTGGATGGGCGCCGTGGATCCAGATAAGCTGGCGAAAAAACGGCCCTATGTTTTTATCCTCTGCTTTGTCTTTGGCATGTTGTTAACGCCGCCGGACATACTTTCCCAAACCCTGCTCGCCATACCCATGTGGCTACTATTTGAAATCGGCATCGTGTTTGGTCGACTGGTAAAGCCTAAGCCAGAAGAGAACTAAACCACTCTCAAGAATAGTAAAACCTCGCTCGAACTATCCAGACTGGCATCCGCTCCATTCTACAAACCCATTTACAACCACAACAAACCCACTATACTGTTTATCCATACAGTATTAGCGCTCAACCATGTCCTACGCCGAACTCCACTGCATCAGCAATTTCACCTTCCTCCGCGGTGCCTCCCATCCACATGAACTGGTCAAACGCGCCAGCGACCTCAACTACAACGCCCTCGCCATCACCGACGAATGCTCCCTCGCCGGGGTCGTCAAAGCCCATGTCGCCGCCATAGACCAAGACCTAAAACTCATTATCGGCAGCGAATTCCGCCTCGACGGCCACAAACTCATCGCCCTAGCTCCCAACCGCCAAGCCTACTCAGAACTCTCCGCCCTGATCACCCTAGCCCGCCGCCGCAGCGACAAAGGCAACTACCAACTCGACTGGAACGACCTCAAAGGCAACCTGCGCAACGCACTGCTCATCTGGATACCCTCACAACAACTCGCCGAAGACCACCAGCGCGGCGAACAACTCAGCCACTGGTTCAAAGACCGACTCTGGATCGGTGTCACTCACCTCCTCAGCGGTCATGACGCCAACGACTACTATTACTACCGCAACCTCGCCGCCATGTGGCAACTGCCCATGGTCGCCTGCGGCAACGTGCATATGCACAGCCGCCAGCGCCAACCACTCCAAGACACCTTAACCGCCATCCACCACAACTGCTCCGTTATGCAACTGGGACAACGACGCTTTGCCAACGGCGAACGCCACCTGCGCAGCCTCAACCAGCTGCAAAAGCTCTATCCCTCAGCCCTGCTTCGGGAAACAGTCAACATCGCCAAACGCTGCCACTTCTCACTCGAAGAACTGCGCTACGAATACCCCTCAGAAGTGGTGCCAGACCATCTTACCGCGACCGAGCAACTGCGCTTTCTGGTGGAAGAAGGCGTCGGTAAACGCTGGCCCAAGGGCATCAGCCAAACCATCCGCAAACAGATTGAATATGAATTACAGGTGGTCGCAGAGCTTAACTATGAAAGCTATTTTTTAACCGTTCACGACATAGTGGCCTTTGCCCGCAGCCGCAATATTCTCTGCCAAGGGCGTGGCTCAGCAGCCAATTCAGTGGTCTGTTACTGCCTGTTTATCACCGAAGTCTCACCGGACCAGATCTCACTACTTTTCGAGCGCTTTATCTCCCGCGAACGCAACGAGCCACCGGATATAGATGTCGACTTCGAACATCAGCGCCGGGAAGAAGTGATTCAATATATCTACAAAAAGTACAGTCGCGAACGGGCAGCACTGGCTGCCACAGTCATCAGCTACAGACCCCGCAGCGCCGTGCGCGATGTCGGCAAAGCCCTGGGACTAGACGCCCTATTTATTGAACAGCTCAGCCAATCCATGTCCTGGTGGGATAGACAGGCCGATCTGCAAGCACTGTTTCAACAGCAAGGAGCCGGTAACCAAGGGCCTAGCAATCAAGAGGGCCAAGGACAGATGGCCGAACACTTTTTTAAACTGCTCAATGAAATTCTCGGCTTCCCCCGCCATCTCTCCCAGCATGTGGGCGGTTTTATTATCACCAAAAGTCCCATCAGCACTCTGGTGCCAGTGGAAAACGCCAGCATGGCAGAACGCACAGTGATTCAATGGGATAAATACGATATCGAAGCACTGGGTCTGCTGAAAATCGATATTCTTGCCCTCGGCATGCTCAGCGCCGTGCACCGCTGTTTTGATCTAATCAGCGAGCATCAACAGATCGATTTAACCATGCAGTCCATTCCCAAAGATGATCGCGCCACCTACGACATGCTCTGCGCGGCCGACAGTGTCGGTGTGTTTCAGATTGAGTCACGGGCGCAAATGGCCATGTTGCCCCGTTTAAAACCGCGCTGCTTTTATGACTTGGTCATCGAGATTGCCATTGTCCGTCCCGGCCCCATTCAAGGCGGTATGGTGCATCCTTATTTGCGTCGTCGACAGGGCTTGGAAGAGGTGGACTATCCCAGCCAGGAAATTAAATCCGTGCTGGAGCGAACCCTGGGAATACCCGTATTCCAGGAACAGGTAATTCGGCTGGCCATGGTCGCTGCCGGATTTAGCGGCGGTCAAGCGGATCAATTGCGTAGAGCCATGGCAAGCTCGGGAAAGACAGGGTCAAGCTCAGGCAACAACCCCACTCTTGCCCAGTTCGAGCAAAAACTCACCGACGGCATGATGGCGCGAGGCTACTCTCTGGATTTTGCCGAGCGTCTGTACAAGCAGATACAGGGTTTTGGTGTCTACGGTTTTCCCGAGTCTCACTCCGCCAGCTTTGCCCTCCTCGCCTATGTCTCCGCCTGGCTCAAATGCCACCACCCTGCAGCCTTTTGCTGCGCCTTGCTAAACAGCCAACCGATGGGCTTTTACTCCCCCTCACAGCTCTTACAGGACGCCCAGCGGCACCAGATAGAGATCCGCCCCATAGATGTCTGCCACAGCAACTGGGAACACAGTTTGGAAACCGGCAACACCGCTGAACCGGCGATACGCTTGGGCCTATGCTTGATTAAGGGCTTCTCACACCGAGCCGCGGGGAAAATTGTCTCAGCACGCAGGCATAGCCAGCAGCGATTTAACAGCCTCCCAGAACTGAGCCGAGCTGCGGGATTATCCCAAGCGGATCTAGCCCTACTGAGCAGCGCCGGCGCGCTGCGCTCACTAACCAGCAATCGTCGTCAGGCCCACTGGGATGCCCTGGCTATTGAAGATTATCGACCGCTACTGGAATCGGCACAGGACAGTGATGCCCTGCCGGACAGCCTATCCACGCCCACCGAAGTGGAAGAGCTAAATGCCGATTACAGCAGCACCGGCGTCAGCCTTGGCCGTCACCCCATGGCGATACTGCGGGAGCGGTCAAAAACCCTGCAGCGCTGTAAACGAACCACTGACCTACCCACCATGGGCAATCGACGCTTTGTGCGCATAGCCGGTTTGGTCACCGGGCGGCAGCGACCGGGCACGGCTTCTGGAGTGATCTTTTTAACCCTTGAGGATGAAACCGGGAATAGTAATATCGTCGTCTGGACAACGGTTCAGGAACGCTGCCGTGAAGCCTTATTGAAAGGCAGTCTGTTGATGGTTAAAGGTGTAGTGGAGACCGACGGCAATGTGGTCCATGTGATTGCTCAGGAGCTGACCGATTGCAGCTATCTTATGGCCGAGCTCTGAATTAAAAGCTCTGAATTAAAATATCTGAATTAAAATCTCTGAATTAAAAGCTCTGAATTAAAATATCTAAATTAAGAGTCCTGAATTAAAAACTCTAAATCACAAATTCTAAATGGAAAACTCTACGACAAAAGTCTCGACTAAGAAGC
>CAWLBR010000165.1:0-4970 GCA_963855085.1 Gammaproteobacteria bacterium | reverse complement strand
AGGGGCAAATCAAATCGTTGCCAGTGGCGGCACTATTAGTCACCAGCATGGCGTGGGCCGCGATCACCGCGACTATTTAGTGGCCGAGAAAGGCGATCTGGGTTTGGCCGCGATCAATTCACTGTGCCAGCTATTTGATCCCGATAGCCAGATGAATCCGGGCAAATTATTACCTGACGAGCTCAACTAAAATGACTGAAGTAAGTGCTTCAACTGACCGTGCTTTAACTGAAGGTCCTTTAACTGACCGCCGCTTTACCTCCAGTGACAAACTCCTCGCCGAAATGCGCAGTGGCGAGTCTCTCGACTGGGACATCATTATTATTGGCGGCGGCATTACCGGTGCCGGTATTTTGCGAGAAGCGGTGCGCCGGGGTTACCGTGCTCTGCTGCTTGAGCAGGGGGACTTCTCCTCCGGCACATCGAGCCGTTCATCGAAAATGGTTCACGGTGGTTTGCGCTACCTGGCCGCTGGTGACCTCAAGCTAACCAAAGAGAGTCTCACCGAGCGCGAACGTCTGCTCGCAGAAGCACCGGGGCTAGTCGAGCGAATTAATTTTTATTTCGCCCTCAGTAAAGGTCTGTTTCCCGGCCGCTGGGCGATGGCGGTTATTTTAACGATCTATGACTTTATTGCCGGTATCTACGACCACCGCTATCACAACAATCGCCGTCTCGCAGAGCGCTTCCCCGGTCTGGAGCAGGGCCACCTTAACGGCGCAGCCTCCTACAGTGACGCCATGGTGGATGATTCAAGACTGGTACTGCGGGTCTTGCAGGAGAGCATCGACGCTGGCGGCACAGCCATTAACTACAGCAAAGTCAACGAGCTGCTACTGGAAGACGGTCAGGTTCAAGGCGTGGTGCTAAATGATTCTGAGGGCAGCGAGGGTATTAACCTGCGCGGTGCTGCGGTCATTAATGCCACTGGTGCCTGGGCCGATCGTCTGCGCAACCAGGTCAATCCAGAAAAACGCATCCGCCCACTGCGCGGTAGCCACCTGATTATTCCCCGTGAGCTGATGCCTGTCACCGATGTACTTACCTCACTGCACCCTGAAGATCAGCGCGGCGTCTATGTCTACCCCTGGGAAGGCACCACGGTTATTGGCACCACGGATCTCGACCACAGCGAAGATCTGGATATTGAAGCCAGCATTAATAACGCCGAAGTGGACTATTTACTGCAGGCCTTTAATGTACAGTTTCCCAATCAAACGATTAGCCGCGCCGACATTATTTCCAGCTGGGCTGGGGTGCGTCCGGTTATTGGCTCGGAAAGCTCCAAAGACCCCTCAAAGGAACGCAGAGATCATGCGGTCTGGTCAGACAATGGTTTGATTACAGTGAGTGGCGGCAAGCTCACCACCTTTAGGCTGATTGCTCTGGATGCCCTGAACGCTGCCCTGCCGCAGTTGCCCAAAGCCAAACCCTTCACCGACGACCGAGTATTTACCACCCCCGACCTAACCCCTGAGGATCTGGTTGCCGACGAACCAGCCTGGGCGCAGCGCCTACTGGGTCGCTACGGGACCCAGACCAAAGCAATGCTAGATAGTGCACCAGAGGCCGAGCGCCAGCGCATTGTGGGCACCGACTTTTGTCTCGCTGAATGTCGCTGGGCGGCACGCCATGAGGCGGTGGCTCATCTCGATGACCTGCTATTGCGTCGCACTAGATTGGGCATGGTAATGGTTCATGGGGCCATGGAATTACTCCCCGCTCTGGAAGTCATTTGCACCTCTGAACTGGGCTGGAACCAGGACCATTGGCGCCTTGAAGTTAAACGCTACCTGAGTATCTGGGAGCGTTTTTACAGCCTCCCCAAAGACAACGATCGTTCGTAAAATAATAAGAATAGAGCCCGATTGCCATGCAAACAGCACCTGACAAACAAGAGTATTTACTCTCTATAGATAACGGCACCCAGAGTGTCCGTGCCATGATTTTTGATCGGGATGGCCAGTTGGTGGCCAAAAGCAAAGTCGAGATAGAGCCCTACTTTTCCACTGAACCAGGCTGGGCAGAACAGCATGCAGACTATTTTTGGCAGGCTCTCTGTCAGGCCTGTCATCAACTCTGGGATCAGCTTGGAATTCCCCAGGAATCAATCAAAGCCATGTCCGTCACCACTCAACGGGCCACTGTGGTGCCCATGGGTGCCGATGGCCAACCGCTGCGCGCCGCTATAAGTTGGCTCGACCAACGGCAGATCTATAGCCAGCCCGAGCTGGGTGCAGTGGAGTCCCTATTAATGCGAGCCGTGGGCGCCAAAGCGGCGGTGGATACTTTTCACACTCAGGCTGAGGCCAATTGGATTGCCGAACATGAACCAGAGCTCTGGCAGAAAGTGGACAAACTGTTGCTGCTCTCCGGCTATCACAATTACAAACTCACCGGTGATTACAGAGATTCTGTTGCCAGCCAGGTGGGTTTCATACCCTTTGATTTTAAAAAGCTGCAATGGGCTGAGGCCAAAGATTGGAAATGGCGGGCGATTCCCTCCATAAAACGAGAGATGCTTCCTGAGCTGGTTGAGGCTGGCGGCATACTGGGTCATATCAGCAGTGCAGCCGCGGCAGAGACCGGTATTCCTCAGGGGCTGCCACTTATAGCCTGTGGTTCAGATAAAGCCTGCGAAGTGCTGGGCACCGGCTGTCTGGATAGCAATACAGGTAGCCTCAGCTACGGCACCACAGCCACCTTTAATATCACCAGCGACAAGTATCTTGAAGCGATCCCCTTTCACCCCGCCTATCCCGGTGTAATTCCCGGCAGCTTTAATGTGGAGATGATGGTGCCTCGAGGCTATTGGATGGTGAGCTGGTTTAAACAGCAGTTTGGTCTCGAAGAACAGTCCGCCGCTAAGCAACAGGGCGTGACGGTAGAATCCCTGTTTGACGATTTATTGCAGCAAGTCCCCGCCGGTTCTGCGGGACTCACTTTGCAGCCCTACTGGGGTGCAGGTGCAGACAACGAAGGTCCTGAAGCCAAGGGTGCCATTATTGGCTTTGGCGATGTGCACACCAGAGCCCATCTCTATCGCGCCATTATCGAAGGGCTGACCTATGCCCTGCGAGCGGGTAAAGAGCGGGTGGAGAAACACAGCGGTCAGCCGATTACGCGCATGATGGTCTCCGGTGGCGGCTCACAGAGCGACCAGGTTATGCAGATTACAGCGGATATCTTTGGTATGCCTGTGCAGCGCCCCCACACCTATGAAACTTCAGCACTGGGTGCCGCCATGGCCGCCGCAGTGGGCAGTGGCATCTACCCTGACTTTGCCAGTGCCGCGGCCAAGATGACTCACCCTGGTGATCGCTTTGAGCCTATAGCGGCCAATCAAAAAATCTATAGTCAGCTCTACACTCAGGTCTATCGCAAAATGTATAAGAGTCTAAAACCCAGCTATGAGGCGATCCGGAAAATCACCGGTTATCCGAACTAGGTAGCAACAATCTGCTGCAAGGCTTTTTCGAGATCGCTGTATTGGAATGGGTAGTCGCTGGCCAGCAGCTTATTGGGCATTACATATTGCCCCTGCAATAACAGCTCCTCACCCATTTCACCAAACAGCAGTTTGACCATAAATCCTGGCATCGGCAGCACGGCGGGACGGTTTAGTACTGCACCGAGGCTGGCACTAAATTGCGCGTTGGAGACGGGTTTCGGGGCGGTGGCGTTGACCGGACCAGCAATCTGCGGATTATTGATGCAGTGCAAAATCACCCCAACCATATCGTCAATATGAATCCACGACATACCCTGTTTGCCACTGCCAATTGGTCCGCCAAGCGCCATCTTAAAGGGCGGAAGCATTCGCGCCAGAGCACCCTCTTCACCCAGTACAATACCAGTGCGCAGATAGCAGACCCGACTGCCTAGGCTTTCAAAACGTTTGGCACTCTGCTCCCAAGTTTTGCAAAGCTGGTGGGAGAAGCCATCGACGGCGCCAGAATGTTCATCCACTGGATTGTGGTTCGGCCCATAATAGCCAATAGCCGAACCGCTGATCACCACACTGGGTTTGCGATTGTGCTTGCGATTTCGTTCGGCAAAAAACTCATAGAGACTGTCGGTGAGGTTAATCCGACTATCATAGAAGCGTTGTTTGCGACGCTGAGTCCAGCGTCCCGCTGCCAGAGGCTCGCCGGCCAGGTTAATAATCACCTCTGGGACATAGTCCGCTTCTAGTTCCTCAAGCCCCTGAACTAGGCGTACAGATTCAGGCAGTCGCGCCGCAGTCGCCTCGGGGTTGCGTGTCAGTACAGAGAGTTGATGACCTAACTGTTCGGCCTGATTACAAAAGTGCTTGCCAATAAAGCCACTGCCACCGGTGATTAAGATTGAGCTCATAGATAAAAGGCCATAGTTGTTGAAGCTTACATAAGTAGGTTACTAAGAAATACGCAGAGCGGTGCAGGCCAGCCTACAAAATCCCACCAGTAGCCGCAATCTTTCCTTTGCTCAGAGCCCATTGAGTTGCTAAGATCAGGTTCTTTATTGATCTAGCTAAATCAAGCGAGATCTAACTATTCTAAAAACCCTGAAAACCTTAACTACCTTCAAGGCATAACTATGAGTCTTGCTAATAAAGTATTAGCCTCCAACAACGATCTCCCCATTCGCAGCGACCAGCCGGTACACAGTGGTAAGGTACGCTCAGTTTATTGGCTCACCGACGCTGACAGCCGTCGTCTGATTGCCGACAAAGGCTATGATGTGGCCGCGGACGCGCCTCTGGCGATAATGGTGATCAGTGATCGAATCTCTGCTTTTGAATGTATTTGGAAAGGTGAAGGCGGTATGAACGGGGTGCCCGGTAAAGGCGCAGCACTGAATGCGATTTCCAATCACTGGTTTAAACTGTTCCGCGAGCAGGGGCTGGCCGACAGCCATATTTTGGATGTTCCCCATCCATTGGTGTGGATTGTACAAAAAGCCAAGCCGGTGATGATCGAAGCCATCTG
>CAWLBR010000164.1:0-4976 GCA_963855085.1 Gammaproteobacteria bacterium | reverse complement strand
TACTGACCAAACGCTGGAGCCAGCTCAAGCGAGACGTCATCCGCTCGTAGAATGCCAATTTTGATTGTCACTGATAGGTTCTCCGGTAGGGTACATCTACTGTAATCGAGGATGTTCCATACTGATAAATTAGATTAAAATAGCTATTTAGGTAGCTGATATTTATAGAGTTATATATTGGCTTTAAACGTCACGCCCTTTGCCAGACTTCGCACGCTCTTTCATATCTGACTGTATATAGACCTGATCCGTGGTGCCCATACTGGCGTGGCCAAGGTCATCTGACATATGTTTTAAAGGTCTGGTCGCAATATCTTGCGACGCGCCAGTATGTCTCAACCAGTGCGTTGTAGCTTCACGCAGTGCTTTTGCTTCGCCACCAAACCCCTCAGCCACCATCTTATCGTAAGCCAGATCAAAACCTTCCTGAACAATACGCCGCAACTGTCTTGATGTCATACCTCCTGAGCCGCGGTTTTTTGCCACCATAGCGGAGTTAATACCAAAGGATGAATTCAATGATGATCGGTAACGCTGATAGCGGTCAATGTAAGGCGAAAGGGCGCTCGGCACAGAAACATCCCGCAGCTTATTGCCTTTGCCCAGGACTTTAAGCCAGTTATTACCGTCGCTGTCCTGCCAGTAATGTTTCCACACAGGCTGCCAATTAGATCTGTCCGAGAGCTCAGATACTCTTAAATAGAGGGTTTTAAGAGTCGCGATCACAAATAACGTGCGCTCGTGCATAGGGTCTTTGTCAGCCGCGGTCTCGGCGCATTCAAGAACAAAGTCCCACTGTAGATCTGACAACCGCTTAATGGTCTTTTGGGTGGCGCCTTTAATAAGGTAGGGCGACTGTTTACGAATTGCCGGAATAGGATTGCCAAAGGCATAGCTCTCATCGGTCAGATAGTCGTAATAAGCGGATACAGCCGAGTAGCAGATCTTCATCGCTTCGTGACTCAGGGTGTGGCCGTCTTTTGACACTTTGATATCAGTGCCCTCCACCATTGCCTGCTTGCGGTCTTCCTTGGCAAGTTTCCCGGCAAATGGCCGCCAGTTTTTGTTTTGACGGCACTCTCCGCCGATTGTTTTAAAGCGATCCTGCACAGAATCGCCAACCCAGGCTGCCGGCGGATTGTGAACAAAGTCGAAATAACTCTCTAGATCTGGGCGCTTGAGCTGGATAACGCTTTTGCCGGCGATGGTCCAGGCCCAGAGCAATAAACGCTCAACCTCATTGCGGTAACCTCTAAACGTGGCTTCGCTTTTGCGGCTGTAACTTTTCAAAAAGGATTGGGTGTAGAGGAAGTCTTCACGCGCCTCGGGGATTGGCTTGCAGATCTTATCGAGAAATAATTTCGAGTCTGGGTAGCCATCGAGCATCTTAATGGCCATTGGCAACCGTACAAAAGACTTGTGCGCATCAAACATTGGGCAGGCGTTAAAGGCTTTGGACATTAAAGTAGTTTCTCAGATTTAGTGTAAGTGAGACTCTAGCAGCCTCTTCCGGCCCTGTCTACTAAAGTCCACTAATTGAGATTAGAGGACATAGCGGATGATAAGGGTAGCCCTGCCTTAAGCTACAATAATACCCAGCACACTGAGCGAATTAACAAACAAGATGTCTATAGTAGTTAAATCGACTTCTGCTAAACTAGCTCCACACTGACAAGGACAACAATTATGTCGCGCGCTATTCTCGCCTTCGTACTCACTGTTTCATTTTCGCTGACCGCTATAGCCATTGCTCCAATCGAAAAGCAGTCAGATCAGACCGCACTCTATCGTGAAATTCTCGATCGTCTCGCCACCCGCCATTACCGTGGCCAAGACATTAACGACGAACTCTCTCAGCGCTACCTCTCTACTTATATAGAGATGCTAGATCCCATGAAGAGTTATTTCCTCCAGTCCGATATCGAAGAGTTTAATCAGTGGTCCACCAAACTGGATGATTTAGCCCGTCGCGGCGATCTAGCCCCAGGCTTTGAGATGTTCAATCGCCTCCGTGACCGTCTGCTTGAGCAGTTAACAGCCAATATCGAGCTGTTAGAGAGCGACTATGAATTCGATTACAGCATTGACGAGACCATTGTTCTCGACGGTGAAGAGCGCCAATGGTTGCAGAGCGGCTCAGAGCAGCGGGATTACTGGCGCAAGCGCATAAAAGACTCGATGATCCGTCTGTTACTCAACGATAAAGAGCCGGTTAAAGCCCGCGAACTGTTGGTAAAGCGCTTTAATAACCAGATAACCCAGATGGAACAGCGGGATAGCCAGGATGTCTTCCAGCTCTATGCCAACGCCCTCGCCTCGCTCTATGATCCGCATACGTCTTATTTCTCCCCCCGCACCACGGAAAACTTTCAGATCAATATGTCATTGTCCCTCGAAGGCATTGGCGCCGAGCTGCGCACTGAAGATGAGTACACCAAGG
Source organism: Gammaproteobacteria bacterium (assembly GCA_963855085.1). Taxonomy (GTDB): domain Bacteria; phylum Pseudomonadota; class Gammaproteobacteria; order Pseudomonadales; family Porticoccaceae; genus HTCC2207. Next base: position 2,536 of record CAWLBR010000164.1, on the reverse strand, counting down.
TTGCACGGGTTATTCCCGGTGGACCAGCCGATATGCAGGGCATTTTAAAAGCGTCAGACAAAATCATTGCTGTGGGTCAGGGCGACAAGGAACTTGTGGACGTGATTGGCTGGCGTATTGATGATGTGGTGCATCTTATTCGTGGCGCTAAAGACTCCACAGTGAGATTAGAACTTATTGAAGGTGGCAGTGACTCTGGTGATAGCACCAAAGTAATTGCCATTGTCCGGGACAAGGTCAAGCTGGAAGAAAAGTCCGCTCAGAGCAAGATCATCGATATCAATCAGAATGGTGTTGATTTAAGGCTTGGTGTGATCGACATCCCTGCCTTTTATATGGACTTTGATGCCTATCGCAAACGCGATCCCGAGTATAAAAGTACGACTAGAGACGTGTATAAATTGCTTGGCGAGCTCCGCGAAGAGAAGGTTGATGGCATTGTTTTAGATCTGCGCAATAACGGTGGCGGCTCACTCCATGAGGCCACTATGCTCACTGACTTATTCATTAATACAGGCCCTGTGGTACAAATCCGCAATGCCTACCAACAGGTATCGCGCGACCAGCGCGCCATGATGCGCGCCGCGTACAATGGACCCCTGCTGGTTTTGATCAATCGTTTGAGTGCCTCGGCCTCAGAGATTTTTGCCGGCGCGTTGCAGGATTATGGACGTGCTGTCGTGGTTGGCAGTCAGAGCTTTGGCAAGGGCACAGTGCAAGATGTCACTGGCCTCAGTAGTGGCCAGTTAAAGCTCACAGTATCGAAGTTTTATCGTGTCTCCGGTGACAGTACCCAACACCGGGGCGTGGTACCAGATATTGAATTCCCCTCCCTCTATGACAAAGACGAAGTGGGTGAAAGCCAGCAGGACAACGCCCTGCCCTGGGACAATATTCACAGCGTGCCGTTTAAATCCATGCCCGGCGTTAAGCAATTTGTACCGCTATTGACTGCGGAGCATAAGCTGCGTATCGCCAACGACCCTGACTTTGTGCACCTAGTGGATTCACTGGAACTGAGCAACAGCTGGGATGCTGACAAGGCTGTGTCGTTGAATATTGAACAGCGTCGAGCTCGCAGTGGCGACTGGGATAAGCAGCGTTTTTTGCTTGAGAATAAACGTCGTAAGCTAAAAGGCCTTGAGCTCTATGCAGATCAAGAAGCCTGGAAAAGCGACAACAAAGAAACAGACGATGATGACAGCGTAGCCGAGACTGAAGCTGAAGGCGATGACTCCGCTGAAGGCGTTGCTAATAAGCGTGAGAATACAATTGATAAAGCTGAAGTAGATGACTCTTTAACTAACTCTTTAACTAACTCTTTAACTAACTCTGCAACCAGCTCTCCGGCCAGCTCTGAAGACAGCTCAGTAGCAGATACGGAGAAAGCCAAGACTGAGGACGAGGAAGAAGAGGACGATATAGCAGAGACTGATCCCATGCTCCAGGAGGCTGGCCATATTCTCGCGGACCAAATTCGCCTATTGGCAAAACCCGCCAGCAAACAAATGATGGTGCGCTCACAGAAGGTCGAGAAATAGTTATGGCAGCACGAATTGTTTCATTTAACGTCAATGGTTTGCGCTCACGTCTAGATCAGCTTGAAGCGATGATTGTGCAGCACTCGCCGGATATTATCGGCCTTCAGGAAACCAAGGTCAGCGATGAGGAGTTCCCCCACCAGGCGATTGCGGATCTCGGCTATCAGGTGAATTTTCATGGTCAAAAAGGCCATTATGGGGTTGCTCTGCTGAGCAAGGTCCCCGCCATCGCCGTTACTCGCGGTTATCCCTCTGATGAAGAAGATGCCCAGCGACGTATGATTCATGGCGAGTACTCTATTAATGGTCAAACCGTGCATGTGATCAATGGCTACTTTCCCCAGGGGGAGAGTCGTGTTCACCCAACAAAATTCCCCGCCAAAGAAAAGTTTTACGCTGACCTGCTAGCCTATTTGGATAGCAACTTTAGCTCCGATGATCTGGTTGCGGTGATGGGTGATATGAATGTCGCAGCCCATGATATAGATGTGGGTATTAAGCCAGAAAATGCCAAGCGCTGGATCAAGACAGGCAAGTGCGCGTTCCTGCCCGAAGAGCGGCAATGGTTGCAGAACTTGCTCGACTGGGGCTTACGGGATAGCTTCAGAGAGCAGAATGCCACCGACAATAGCTACAGCTGGTTTGACTATCGCAGCAAGGGTTTTGACCTGGAGCCAAAGCGTGGCCTGCGTATCGACCTTATTCTGGCTTCGCCGTCACTGATGAAACTAGTTGCAGAAACGGGTATAGACACTGAAGCCAGAGGCTTCGAAAAACCCTCGGACCACTGCCCTATTTGGGCTGATTTGAGTCTCTGAGCTTTTTATCCAGGGGTTTTTATCAAGGGCCTTGTAACAGAGGGCTTTTTAATCAAAAGCTTTCTAGCTTAAAACTTTCGAGCGTAAAACTACTAGTTTAGATACTTCGCCAGTCAACCAATCTCCCCCGCCACCGTTCAACACAGCGACAGGCAAATAAGGAGATAGACATGAAAA
>CAWLBR010000163.1:0-5021 GCA_963855085.1 Gammaproteobacteria bacterium | reverse complement strand
TTTCTCACGGTCGTGGCGACAAAGTGAATATTATTAAATTCCGTCGTCGCAAGCACTCACGCACACAACAGGGCCACAGACAGTGGTATACAGAAGTTAAGATTACTAGCATTAACGCTGGATAATCCGAAGAGGAAATAGCAATGGCTCACAAAAAAGCTGGTGGTAGTACTCGTAACGGTCGCGATTCAGAAAGCAAACGCCTTGGTGTTAAAGTTTTCGGTGGCCAAGCAATAAATTCAGGCAGCATCATCGTTCGTCAGCGTGGCACTAAATTCCACCCAGGCAACAATGTCGGTATCGGCAAAGACCACACACTGTTCGCAACTGCCGAAGGCGTTGTACAGTTTGTGCAGAAAGGCCCGAAGAACCGTAAGTATGCAGAAGTGGTTTCCGCGTAGGTTACTACCACTTCCTGTTAAAAAAGCCCCTACGTGGGGCTTTTTTTATGTCAGAACAAAAACGTATTGCCTAAAGTCTTGCCGTCTAGTTCCGTCAACTCCACTCAGCGCCCTCTCTTTGTTGTCTCTGCGACCTTTACGAGATTTTTAAAGGATTTCATCGTGAAAAACATTTTACGTATTTTGATTTCGTGTGCTGTTTTGATATCGGGGCTTTTCCCCCAGGTCCTTGCACAAACTGTCGTTGATTCAGAACTTACCTTAAATGAAATCTCACATATCCAGCTCGGTGATGAGACTTTCGACTTAAACGCGACTCTATTATTGGAGTGGAAGACAGAGGCAAGTCAGGACAGTGATAGCGAGTCAAAAGTCGTTGAGAGACTAACAGGCAAAGAGCTTGTCGAGACATTGAATAATCTATGGTATCCACAGGTCGCGATTGGAAATCGAGCGAGTAAGAGGGAGTCAGAGGACTATATACTGATTATCCGCGACGACGGCACCCATCAATTGATTGAACGTTTTAACGTCACGATCAGCTTACACCCAGAGATCGCAACTTATCCATTTGGCAATTTAGACTTGTTTGTCTCTCTGCATGCGGCGCATAAAGAAATCGATCAGTTGATCCTGAACCCCACTAAATTCGAATTGCGAGATGGCAGTGCTAGTGAGATTATTCGAGGGAATTGGAGTTTTTCTGGAGAGCGAACAATAGGAAATTTGTTTTATAGCTTAACCAATGATGATACTGAACTGTTCTCAATGAACGAGTTCCACTTCATCATGCATCATGATTTTTCAGATGGCTTTTTTAAGATAATTCTCCCAGTCTTTTTGATCATTTTATTGTCACTACTGTTAAATAACTTTTCGTCCCTCGCATTTGCAGCTAATGCGGACTGGCGGATTGGCGGTCAGCTCACCCTTTTGTTAACTGTGCTGGCGTTGAAATTTTCGCTGGAAAGCGAGCTACCCCAAACTCACTACCTTAACTTCAGTGATGCCATGTTCATCGTAGTGTTGGTGGTTACCATCTTTAATTTAGTTGTCGGAATTTTGATAAACAATCTCTATCAAAAACAGGGCGATGTGATTGCGCGGCCCATTGAAAAAATATTGGAGACTGTTGTTCCTTTATTCGCTGTGGCCCTCATATCGCTGGCGTTCTACCTAACCTTTATCTAAGACGATATAGGACTAAAATCACTGCACTGCAGATGCACGACATATTAATTGTTGGTGTGATCGCAGGGTATACTGTTACAGGTAATAGGTAGTAGTTGCTAGGCTTACCGCGAATGGTAATAATGCGGCTTGAATAACATCAGATGAGCATCTTGTTATTGATTGCGCCAATATCATTGGATGTGCCACGCTGTTTATGCGGTTGTAACGGCCTGTGATGAGGTTATCTCAAAGTCAGGCTTTGATAGGCAGGCAGGCAGGCAGACAGGCAGATAGTCAGATAGACAGATAAATAGTCAGATAGACAGATAGACAGATAAATAGACAGACAGATATTACGAAACACCCGTTTGATCGAGAAGGCCCTGTATTGGGTTTTTTATTGGGAAACCTTTTTCCCTCAAGAATACAGCCTAACTGGCAAAGATAAACCTCTATGAAATTCGTCGACGAAGCAACAATTAAAGTACAGGCAGGCAAAGGCGGCAATGGCTGCATGAGCTTTCGCCGTGAGAAATACATTCCCAAAGGCGGCCCAGATGGCGGTGATGGCGGTGACGGTGGCAGCGTATTCCTAGTGGGTGCAGAGGGTCTCAACACCCTTATCGACTTCCGCTTCACGCGCAACTTCCGCGCTGAGAATGGCGAGCAGGGCCGTGGCTCTGACTGTACTGGCGCCGGTGGCGAAGACCTTGTTATGGAGGTTCCCGTGGGCACCACCGTGCTCTGCGAAGAGACCGGCGATGTACTCGGTGATCTCACCGAACTGGGTCAGCAACTCAAAGTAGCCCAGGGCGGTTTCCACGGCCTTGGTAATGCGCGCTTTAAATCCAGTGTTAACCGCGCACCGCGACAGACCTCTCCCGGCAGCGAAGGCGAACTGCGCGAGATCAAGCTTGAGCTAAAAGTGCTCGCTGATGTCGGACTGCTCGGCCTACCCAACGCCGGCAAATCAACCTTTATTCGCGCCGTCTCGGCAGCCCGACCAAAGGTCGCCAACTATCCCTTTACCACCTTAGTGCCGAACTTGGGCGTAGTGGGCATGAGCGGTGACAAAAGCTTTGTGGTTGCGGACATTCCCGGCCTCATTGAAGGCGCATCCGAAGGCGCAGGTCTTGGAATTCGTTTCCTTAAGCACCTGACACGTACACGACTGCTGTTACATCTTGTCGACATGATGCCCTATGACGGCACCACACCAGCCGAAAACACTGTCGTTATCGAACAGGAATTGGCCAAATTTAGCCCAACACTGGCGGAAGGTGATCGCTGGTTGGTGTTAAATAAAACCGACCTGATGCCCGAAGACGAAGTCGAAGAAGCCTGCAAGAACGTGGTTGAAACACTCAACTGGCAGGGCCCCGTATTTATCATTTCCGCGATCTCAGCCCAGGGCACCAAAGCCCTCTGTGCAGCGATCATGGATTACATAGACGGTCATCGCGATCGCGAAAATATCGATCCGACACTGGCAGTTGCCGTGGAAGAGCGCCGTCAGCAGATTCAAGCGGAAGCTCGCGAGCGCATCGAAGGACTGGCTGAAGCAAGACGTCTGGCCCGCCTTGGTGGCGAAGAGATCGAAGGTGCCGAGTTCGACGAAGCATTTGAAGACGAAGATGATGACGACAACGATGTTGAAGTGGTGTACGCAGAGTAGCTGTAGCTTTAATTTTAGCCGCAGCCAAGACAGAGGTTAGAGAGTAGCTAGGTATGACAAGAACAATTACCCAAGATGCACAGCGCCTAGTGGTCAAGATAGGCAGTGCGCTGTTGACTAATAATGGCGCCGGCCTCGATCGCGACGCCATCGATGGCTGGGTCGAGCAAATCGCCCAGCTATTAGCTCAGGGTAAAGAAATTGTTTTAGTCTCCTCAGGTTCCATTGCCGAAGGCATAGTGCGACTCGGGTGGAAAACCCGCCCTGAGAGTATTCATGAACTTCAAGCCGCTGCCGCAGTGGGGCAGATGGGTCTGATTCAAACCTATGAGAGTAGCTTTCAACGTTTCGATCGCCTCACCGCACAGATACTCCTAGATCACGATGACCTCGCCAATCGCCAGCGCTACCTCAATGCACGCAGCGCCCTGCAGACATTAATCCAATTAAATGTGCTGCCCATAGTCAACGAAAATGACACCGTGGTCACCGACGAAATTCGTTTTGGCGACAACGACAGTCTCGCGGCTCTGGTGGCCAACCTAATCGATGCCGACTTACTTGTAATTCTTACCGATAAAGACGGCCTCTACAGTGCCAATCCCGATCTAGATCCAAATGCTCAGCTGATCAGCGAAGCCATGGCCGATGACCGCTCTCTCGATGCCTTAGCCGGCGGCAGCAACAGCGGCCTTGGTCGAGGAGGTATGGTGACCAAATTGCAGGCAGCGAGGCTGGCAGCCCGCTCTGGTTGCAACACCGTGATCGTAGGTGGACGCAACAGCGGCATACTCACAGCAGTCACTCAAGGTGCCGAAGTGGGCACCTTACTCACAGCCTCACAGCAACCCCTAGCCGCGCGCAAGCAGTGGCTAGCAGGGCAGTTGCAGGTCAAAGGCCAGCTAGTGCTCGACGCCGGTGCAGTCAAGGTTCTTCAACAGCAGGGTCGCAGCTTATTAGCGGTTGGTGTGACTGAGGTCAAAGGGCAATTTACCCGTGGTGAACTGGTCAGCTGCGTCGACGCCGCTGGGCAGGAAATCGCCCGCGGGTTAGTCAATTACCACTCAGACGAAGCCGATCGTATCAAAGGTCAAGGCACCGAGCATATCGCCAAGATTCTCGGCTATCGTGAAGATGATGAGCTTATCCATCGCGACAATATGGTTGTCAGCTAGGGTCGTCAGCTAGGGTCGTCAGCTAGGGTCTTCGCGACTCTACCTCAGAGCTATTTCTACTGTTAATACTCTCAATCGATGCTATGTTTTCTATGACTTGCATCAACAAATTTTGCGTACCCGTTGAAAAGTCACCGCCAGCCCCCACCTAAAATACTAAGCAAGATTAAAAACCATTCAGAGGTAGGCCATGCGAATAGAAAAGCTGACTAATCAACTGCAGAGTGCACTGGCAGATGCCCAATCCATTGCCGTGGGCAACGATCATTCTGCCATCGAACCACTGCACCTGCTGCTGGCACTATTAAATCAACAGAGTGGCAGTGTCCGTCCAATCCTCAATCGTGCCGGTTTTGATGTGGTGGGCCTGCAAGCTGATCTCAATAGTCAGCTCGACAAACTCGCCAAGATCAGCTCCCCCACAGGCGAAGCCAATCTCTCCCAAGATCTCAGTCGTCTATTAAACATGGCCGACCGCAGCGCCCAGAAAAAGGGCGACCAATTTGTCTCCAGCGAAATATTGCTGCTGGCAGCTCTTGAAGACAAAAATTTACTCGGCAAAAGCCTGGCCAAATTTGGTGATGTGAACAAAGCCAA
>CAWLBR010000162.1:0-5132 GCA_963855085.1 Gammaproteobacteria bacterium | reverse complement strand
ACAAGTTTGTCGGTCTCGATGGCCGTGTTGTCGGCATGACCAGCTTTGGTGAGTCTGCTCCCGGCGGCGAACTGATGAAAGAGTTTGGTTTCACTGTTGAAAATGTGGTGGCCAATATTGTTGAGGCCATTGGCTAGTGATACGCATAGCCATTAATGGCTATGGCCGTATCGGCCGTTCGGTGTTGCGCGCGCTCTATGAATCAGAGGCGCGCAACAGCGTGCAAGTGGTCGCGATAAATGAACTGGCAGACAGCAAAACCATTGCCCATCTGACCCGCTATGACTCGACTCATGGCCGCTTTCCCGGAACTGTCACAGTCACTGAAGACCAGCTGACAGTGAATGGCGACAGCATTTCTATTATCCACCAGCCGAAGATTGACCAACTGCCCTGGGCAGAGCTAGATGTACATGTAGTGCTTGAATGCAGCGGCACCTTCTCCGATCGTGAAACCGCCGAGCAACATATTGCCAGTGGTGCCAAGCGCGTATTGTTTTCCCAGCCAGCTGAACCCAGTGTCGACGCTACCATTGTCTATGGCATCAATCAGCATATCCTCAGCGGCGACGAAACCATTATCTCCAGCGCCTCCTGCTCCACCAACTGTGTGGTACCCGTGATCAAAGTGCTCAATGATCAGTTTGGTGTCGAGGCCGGTGTGATCACCACCATTCACTCGGCAATGAACGATCAGCCTGTAATCGACGCCTATCACGACACAGATTTACGCAAAACCCGCGCCGCCATGCAGTCGATTATTCCCGTGGACACTGGTTTGGCTCTGGGTATAGATCGACTGTTACCGGAGCTTACCGGGCGCTTCCAGGCTCAAGCCATGCGCGTGCCCACGGTCAATGTTTCGGTGATCGATCTGTCGGTGATGCTCAACAGCAAAGTGGATATAGATAAAATTAATAGCGCCCTTGAGCAGGCTTCCCTTGGTGCTCTCAATGGCGTGCTCGGTTATACCGAAGAGCCTTTAGCCTCCTGTGATTTCAATCACGATCCGCGCAGCGGCATAGTTGATGCCAGCCAGACTAGAGTCAGCCAAGAGAAACTCGTCAAAGTGTTGATCTGGTTCGATAACGAATGGGGCTATGCCAATAGAATGATCGATACCCTGCTGCACTGGTGTTCGGCGCAGCGACACGACTAATACTCCGATAATAATTAAAACCCTAAGGACTGATATGACCGTCAAGTTAATGACCGAGCTGGATCTAGCCAGTAAGCGCGTACTGATTCGCGAAGACCTCAATGTTCCTATTAAGGACGGCCAGGTCACCAGCGATGCCCGTATCAAAGCCGCACTGCCAACTATCCAACAGGCTGTTGCAGCCGGTGCCAAAGTGATCCTAATGTCACACCTGGGTCGACCCACTGAGGGCGAGTACAACAGTAAATTTAGTATGGAGCCTGTGGCTAAACATCTAAGCAGCCTGCTCGGCCAGCCGGTGAGACTCGAACAGAGCTGGACCAGCGGCATCGAAATGAACGATGGCGATATCGTTATCCTCGAGAATGTGCGCTTTAATCCTGGCGAGAAAAAGAATGATGACACCCTCGCTAAAGCCTATGCCAAGCTCTGCGATATTTTTGTCATGGACGCCTTCGGCACTGCTCACCGCGCTCAAGCCTCGACTCACGGCGTGGCTAAATATGCCCCCATCGCCTGTGCCGGACCACTGCTTGCAAGAGAATTAGATGCTCTGGAAAAAGCCTTGGCAGCACCCACGCCACCGGTTGCGGCAATTGTTGGCGGCTCCAAAGTCTCGACCAAACTAATGGTTCTGGAAACTCTCTCCGCGAGAGTGGATCAGTTGATTGTTGGTGGCGGCATAGCCAATACATTCTTAGCCGCGGCCGGCAAGCCTGTAGGCAAATCCCTCTTCGAACTAGACCTTATTCCCGCTGCCCAAGCGTTGATGAAAAAAGTAAACATTCCACTGCCCACGGATGTAGTGGTTGGCAAAGCCTTTTCAGAAACAGCCGAAGCTACAGTCAAGTCGGTGGATGATGTTGAAGACGACGACATGATATTCGATATAGGCCCGGAATCCTCCGCTAAACTAGCTGAACTGTTACAGTTAATGGGCACCATTATTTGGAACGGCCCAGTGGGCGTGTTTGAGTTTGATCAATTTGGTGAGGGCACCAAAAGCCTATCCTTGGCCATTGCCAAAAGCTCGGCATTTTCCATCGCTGGAGGTGGAGATACATTAGCCGCCGTGGATAAATATGATATTGCCGATCAAGTCTCCTATATTTCAACTGGGGGTGGCGCATTTCTTGAATATGTCGAAGGCAAAGAACTCCCTGCTGTAACTATTCTCGAGCAGCGCGCCAAAGACTAAAATGATTGATAAAAAGTACCAGAAAAGATTGTAGTAACTAGAGCGATACAGAATTTATAAAGGACTTATAGAGGAAGAGCACTATGGCACTAATCTCATTAAGACAGATGTTGGACCACGCCGCCGAGCAGGATTACGGCGTACCCGCATTTAATGTCAACAACCTCGAGCAGATGCGCGCCATTATGCTCGCCGCTGACCAAACCGACAGCCCAGTGATTGTTCAGGCCTCAGCCGGAGCCCGCAAATATGCCGGCGCCCCGTTCCTGCGCCACCTGATTCTCGCCGCCATCGAAGAGTGGCCGCATATCCCGGTGTGCATGCACCAGGATCATGGCACTACCCCGGCAATCTGCCAGCGCTCGATCCAGCAGGGCTTTAGTTCGGTAATGATGGACGGTTCTCTGGAAGGCGATGGCAAAACACCGTCGAGCTACGAATACAATATTGATGTTACCCGTCGCACCGTCGACATGGCTCACGCCTGTGGCGTTTCGGTAGAGGGTGAGTTAGGTTGCCTAGGCTCGCTGGAAACCGGTGAAGCCGGTGAAGAGGACGGTTCTGGAGCAGAGGGTAAACTCACTCTAGAGCAGATGCTCACCGACCCAGAGGAAGCAGCAGACTTTGTTGCTAAAACTGGCGTTGATGCCCTGGCCATTGCCTGCGGAACTTCACATGGCGCCTACAAATTTAGCCGGCCACCCACGGGTGATATTCTGGCAATCGATCGCATCAAAGAAATTCACCGCCGTATCCCTGGAACTCATCTGGTGATGCACGGCTCATCTTCTGTGCCTCAAGAATGGCTGCAAATTATTAATCAGTACGGCGGCGAAATTCCTGAAACCTACGGTGTTCCCGTGGAACAAATCTGCGAAGGCATTAAACACGGCGTGCGTAAAATCAATATAGACACCGACCTGCGCCTTGCCTCAACAGGTGCCGTGCGTCGCTTCTTGGCGGAAAATCCATCGGCCTTTGATCCCCGTGCTTTCTTAAAAGAAACCACCATCGCAATGAAAGATATTGCTGCGGCACGTTTCGAAGCCTTTGGCACTGCAGGCAATGCCTCCAAGATCAAGGTGTTGAGTTTGGATGCCATGACCGAGCGTTATATGAGTGGCGAGTTGGATGCACAGATCAACTGATAAGCAGTAGAAAAAAGAGTTATCTAAAAAGGGCGCTTCGGCGCTCTTTTTTGTATTTGAATTACTGGCTGAAAGTCGACTAGTATCTGGTCTACAGTAATAGCAATGCAAAGGACTCACCAGAGGAAAATCGATATGACCTTGGATAAGCTGATTGATCTACTACTGCAAAAGGGCTTCACCACGGTGACAGGCGCCATGGGCTTAAAGCTGATTGTTGTGGACGCTGTTATTGCTGGCGATAACAAAATAGAGATTCTGGCAATTGGTGCGCTGTTGCTTTCAGTGGCCGCGGTGATTTCTTATTTGGTCTGGAAAACCCGGATATCAATCACCCAGCAAAAAAGTCTTGCCGCAGACCAGAGTCTCAATCAAGCGTTATCGGGAAACCCCTAACAATTAGCTCGGTTTGAATTTGTTATTACTATCGGGATAGTTATTAGCTCTAATCTATCGGTATAATCGAGGTTTGGCACTGTGATTACAGTGCCCCTCATTTTATCAATAGGGTTTGTTATGTCAGAATTTGCCAATGTTAGCGTCAGCCTAGAAGCCAACGTATATTTCGATGGCCAGGTGACCAGCCGCGCTATAGTGCTTGCCGATGGCACTCAGAAAACGCTCGGTGTGATGTTGCCTGGTGAATATGAATTTGGCACCGAGGTCCGCGAGTTGATGGAAATAACCTCGGGTCAGTTGGATGTTCTGCTGCCTGGCGCAACAGAATGGCAGGCTTACAGTGGTGGCAGCGAATTTGGCGTTCCAGCGGCGGCGAAATTTTCCGTTAGAGTGCAACAGGTTACTAACTATGTCTGTTCATATTTTTCCTAGAGTAAAAGCATAATCACCGAGTATCTCATTACCGTGACTAAAGACTCTCAATCTAAAGATCAGCAACCGAATAATCCATTGCACGGGCTTACCCTTGAGGCAGTAGTCACTCAGCTGGTTGATAGCTATGGTTTCCCGTACCTGGCTGAGCGAGTCAAGATCAACTGCTTTAAGAGCGACCCCTCGATAAAATCCAGCCTCAAGTTTTTGCGCAGGACCCTATGGGCCCGTGAGCAGGTAGAGAAACTTTATGTGGCAAAGTTTGTTAAGACGCAGGGTACGTCTGTGACTACCACGCCTACGGCTCGGCCCAAGCCGGCAAAAACCGAAGCTAAGCCAGTCATGGTGAAGCCTGATCCTAGAGTTACTCTAACTATGCCTGTAACCGCTTCGCCTGTGGCTGCCAAACCTAAGCGTGCAGCACCTAAACCAGAAGCCATCCCAGAAGCTAAACTAGAAGCTAAACTAGAAGCTAAACCAGAAGCCAAACCAAATCCATGGTCTTCTGGTGCCTACAAAAAGTTATAAATATCTCTCTCTGCCCCTGGGGATGTCTTTCGCCGATATTTGAAGCTCCCAAATAATTATCACAGTACCTGTTCTGTTCCTTTTCAAACCCTAGCTACCACTCTTTCTCCCAGACCACTAATCAATTTCAGTCAAATTAGGCTGTTTTTCAACTAGTGGCTGATGGGTTTGTGTCAGCGCGCGGGAATACTAAGAGAGAGTTCTTTTCGCGCTCGGTCTCGGCGCAAGGGTTTATGGATAAGCCTCGACTTAGACCCTGCAGTATTTT
>CAWLBR010000161.1:0-5147 GCA_963855085.1 Gammaproteobacteria bacterium | reverse complement strand
GTCTACCTATAATGCGCGTCCTCTCAAGGGAGGGCGGTTTTATAGTAAACCGTTGTGTCGGTGCGGGATGGAGCAGTCTGGTAGCTCGTCGGGCTCATAACCCGAAGGTCGTTGGTTCAAATCCAGCTCCCGCTACCAATTTCTAAAGGGTAGTTAGTTAGAAAAACCGAGACAAAATAAGCTGGGGTGAGAAGACTGTAAGTCGTCTATGATTCAACCAGCTGAGTGGAAAAGGGAGTTGAGGCGAAGTTAGCCCAACAGGTTCCACTACCAATATTCGCGTCGGGTCCGGCGCAAATCGAGGAGCCCCATTTTGGGGCTTTTCTTTAGAAGTTAAAAAAATGGGCCTATGGCCCATTTTTTGTTTGCCAGGAGAAGCCAATGGCTGCGGTCGACAGCACATTAAAAGCGTTATTGCAGCCGGTTGTCGAGGCTCTGGGCTGTGAGCTCTGGGGGCTCCAGTTGGAGTCTGGCGGCAAGCGCAAGTTACTGCGTATCTATATAGATCGCGAAGAGGGTATAGGCGTTGAAGATTGTGAGCGCGTCAGCCGACAATCTGGCGCTGTGCTCGATGTAGAAGATGCTATAAGTGGAGAGTACGTTTTAGAGGTTTCCTCTCCGGGTATGGACAGGCCGCTCTATGAGCTGGCCCAGTACGAACGTTACATAGGTGAAGATGTCTCCCTGAGACTGCGTTTTGCCTATGATGGCAGGCGTAATTTTAAAGGTCGTCTTGTCGGTGTTGACGGAGACGAGATTGTTTTGGTGGTTGCAGATACAGAGTATCTGTTTCCGGTTGAAGGAATTGACAAGGCCAATGTGGTGCCTAGATTCTGATCAAGTGAGGTTTGAACAATGAGCAAAGAAATTTTAATGGTTGCCGAAGCCGTATCCAATGAAAAGGGTGTGGATCAGGAAGTTATTTTTCAGGCGATCGAGCAGGCGTTGTCTACAGCGACCAAGAAGCGTTACGACGAAGGCGCCAATATTCGCGTTGTCATCGACCGTGAAACTGGCGACTACGACTCATTCCGCTGGTGGGATGTTGTGGCTGATGATGTCATGGCCGAGCTGGGCACTCAGTTCACCACCGAAGAAGCTCACGAAAAAGATCCGACATTGGCTGTTGGCGACACTTTCGAAGAGGCTGTAGAGAACATCGCCTTCGGTCGTATTGCAGCACAGACCGCCAAGCAAGTTATTGTTCAGAAGGTACGTGAAGCAGAGCGCGAGCTAATTATTAGCCGCTTTGTAAACCGTATCGGTGAGATGTTAAACGGCACAGTTAAGAAAGTGACCCGCGACCATATTATTGTTGATTTTGGCGACAACGCTGAAGGCTTGCTGCCTCGCGAAGAGCTAGTCGGCCGTGAAATCTTCCGCATTAACGATCGCACCAGAGTTATTTTGACAAGCATTCGAGACGACACTCGCGGACCTCAGTTGCTGGTCTCACGAGCAGCGTCAGAAATGCTTGTGCAATTGTTCCATATCGAAGTGCCTGAGATCTCTGAAGGTATTATTGAGATTAAAGGCGCGGCTCGCGATCCCGGACAGCGTGCCAAAATTGCTGTGAAAAGCAAAGATGCTCGTATTGATCCAGTCGGAGCCTGCGTGGGAATGCGCGGCGCTCGAGTCCAAGCTGTTTCCAATGATCTTGACGATGAGCGTATTGATATTATCCTTTGGGATGATAATCCAGCGCAGTTAGTGATCAACGCTATGGCGCCAGCCGAAGTAGAGTCGATTGTTGTAGATGAAGACAGCCACTCGATGGATGTTGCAGTAAGCGAAGAGAATCTGGCCCAGGCAATTGGTAAAGGCGGTCAAAATGTTCGCCTGGCATCTGAGCTGACTGGTTGGACTATCAACGTGATGACCATGGATCAGGCGCAAGAGAAGCAGCAGGAAGAATCACTAAATGTCGTTGAGAACCTGATGACGGCATTGGATATTGACGAAGACGTGGCTATCGTTTTGGTTGAAGAAGGCTTCACCAGTCTTGAAGAAGTGGCCTATGTGCCCCTCGAAGAGATGATCGATATCGAAGGCTTCGATGAAGGTATAGCGACAGAATTGCGCGCTCGCGCCAAAGATGCCCTGTTGACCATGGCATTGGCAAGTGAAGAGCAGTTGGCGAATGCCCAGCCAGCAGAAGATCTTCTGACAATGGAAGGCATGAACGATGCGTTAGCTAATACCCTAGCAAGTAAAGGTATTATCACCATGGAAGATCTGGCCGAACAGGCTGTAGATGATCTCATGGAAGTAGATGGAATGGATGAAGAGACCGCAGCAGCATTAATTATGACTGCACGGGCTCCTTGGTTTGTAGACCAAGGTGAATAATTAATCGGGGTGTAATAGAGGACAACCGATGGCTGAAGTTACTGTAAGTGAATTGGCAAAAACCGTAGGCGCACCAGTCGAACGTTTGCTCACGCAAATGAAAGAGGCAGGGCTGTCGCATACTTCTGAAGGTGCCTCGGTATCTGACGACGAGAAACAAACTCTGCTGGCCTATTTAAAGGGTCTGCATGGCGATAGTGCTCGTGAGCCAAAGAAAATTGTCTTGCAGCGCAAGACCCTGAGTACCTTAAAATCAGGTAATCGCAAAACGGTTAATATCGAAGTGCGCAAAAAGCGTACCTATATCAAGCGGAGCGACGAAGAGATTCAGGCCCAGGTCGATGCTGAAGCTCAAGAGCAGGTGTTGGTTGAAGAGGTCGCTGCAGTTGCGGCGCCAGAGCCAGTAGTCGTGCCAGAGCCAGAAGTAGTTGTTGAAGTCGCTCCAGAGCCGATTCCAGAACCTACTCCAGAGCCAATCCCTGAACCTACTCCAGAGCCAGTTGCAGACGCGCCAAAGGTCTACGCTGACCCTGAACTGCAGCGTCTGGCCGCCATTGGCGCCCGTCGCAAAGCCGCGGCAGAAGCCAAGGCGAAAGTAGAAGCAGAAGCCCTTTTTAAAGTTGAAGAAGCCGCTCGTTTAGCCGCTGAAGCTGCAGCTGCTGCTAAGTCAGCCGAAGCGAAAAAAGTTGGCAAGCCCGTCCCAGTAGCCAAGCCGGCTGTTGCAGGCGAGCCTGTACATGACAAGACGCGTCGTTTTGGTAAGGCAGCACCATCTACCGATGAAGATGATAAAGTTGGTAAGAAAGCCAAGAAGCCAATAGGCAAAGGCGGTAAGAAGAAAGGCCGTCTGGCAATGAACGACATGGACGACTCGCGACGCAAGTCTCCGCGTTTGCGTTCAGGCATGCCAGCTGCATTAAAAATTGATAACAAGCACACCTTTCAAAAGCCCACCGGAAAGAAAGTCTTGGAAGTACCAATTCCAGATGAAATCTCTGTTGGTGAGCTAGCTCAGAGAATGTTGAGCAAGACCGGTCCGGTGGTTAGACAGCTGATGAAGATGGGCGTTATGGCGTCGATTAACGAAATGATTGACCAAGAGACTGCCTTCCTGGTAGTCGAAGAGTTGGGTCATCAGCCAGTTGTCGAGCAGATCGAAACCGTCGAAGATGAATTGGCTAAGCAGTTCGCTGAGATTAAAAGCGAAAGCACTGAAGAGTCCCGCGCACCGATCGTTACCGTTATGGGCCACGTTGACCATGGTAAGACCTCGCTGCTCGATCAGATTAGAAAGTCTCGCGTTGCCTCGGGTGAAGCCGGTGGTATTACCCAGCATATTGGTGCCTATCACGTAGATACGCCCAAAGGTATGGTGACCTTCCTCGATACTCCGGGACACGCGGCATTTACTGCCATGCGTGCTCGTGGAGCTCAGGCCACCGATGTTGTAATTTTGGTTGTTGCTGCGGATGATGGCGTGATGCCACAGACCGAAGAAGCTATTCAGCACGCAAAAGCGGCTGGTGTTCCCATCGTTATTGCCATCAACAAGATGGACAAAGACGGTGCCGATCCCGAGCGCGTGACCAATGAATTAGCGGCTAAAGATGTTATCCCTGAAGAGTGGGGCGGCGACACGCAGTTTATTAAAGTCTCGGCTCACACTGGCGATGGCATTGATGAATTATTGGAAGCTGTTCTGCTTCAAGCAGAGCTACTTGAGCTAACCGCGCCAATTGATGTTCCAGCGCGCGGTGTGATTGTTGAAGCCCGAATTGATAAAGGTCGTGGTGTTATTGCTACTGCCTTGGTTCAGCAGGGTACTCTGCGCAAAGGCGACTTTATGCTGGCCGGTGAGAGCGTAGGTAAAATTCGCGCCATGACCAACGAAGCGAAAAAGCCGACTCTTGAAGCAGGTCCATCGATTCCAGTAGAAATACTGGGCCTCGACGAAGCGCCGAAAGCTGGCGATGAATTCTTCGTGGTTGCCGATGAACGCAAAGCCAAAGAAATTGCAGAAACCCGTCAGACTAAGGCTCGTCAAGAGCGTATGTCTCGTCAGCAGGCTGCCAAGCTAGAAAATATGTTTACCGACATGGGTGCCGATCAGGTTAATAAGCTCAACTTGATTGTTAAAACTGATGTACGTGGTTCTCTGGAAGCGATTAACTCTGCTCTGCATGAGTTTGCCACCAGCGAAGTTGCGGTGGACATTGTTGCCTCTGGTGTCGGCGGCATCACTGAATCCGATATGAACCTGGCCCTGACTACTGGCGCCATTATCCTCGGCTTTAATGTTCGTGCCGGCGGTGCAGCTCGCGCCCTGGGTGAGAAAGAAAATATTGAAGTGCGCTACTACAGCGTTATCTACAATCTCCTCGACGAAGTTAAGTCGGCTCTGTCAGGAATGTTGGCCCCAGAGACCCGTGAAGATATTGTTGGTATCGCCGAAGTGCGCGATGTCTTCCGTTCACCTAAGTTCGGTGCTATTGCCGGCTGTATGGTCATCGAAGGCACAGTGTTCCGCAGCAAGCCAATTCGTGTTCTGCGTGACAATATTGTTATCTACGAAGGCGAGCTGGAATCTCTGCGTCGCTTTAAAGATGATGCTCAAGACGTTCGCAACGGTATGGAATGTGGTATCGGCGTGAAAAACTATAACGATGTGAAACCTGGCGATCTGATTGAAGTCTTTGACGTCACTCAGGTACAGCGCTCACTATAAGCACGGACTGACATGCCAAGAGAATTTACTCGCGCAGAACGCGTATCGGACTCTGTTCAACAAGAGTTAGCCA
>CAWLBR010000160.1:0-5159 GCA_963855085.1 Gammaproteobacteria bacterium | reverse complement strand
CCGTTCAATGGGTCGAAGCTGCAGTCTTTCGCTTCATATTTTGGCTCATGCGCAAACTCAGTTTGGGGCTTGCTCTGCGATTGTCTGCTTTTACCTTCGGCTTGGGCAGTGCTTATTCAGACAAAGCGGATAAAGCGCGTGCTAATTTTGCCATCGCATTTCCGGATAGCTCCCCAGAATGGCGAGAGCGAACCACAAAGAAAGTTTTTCGCTACTTGGGTTACTCTGCCGCGGAGTTACTCAAACTGGAACAGATCTGGGAGGAGCGCGAACAACGCATCGAGTTTGTACTCGAGCCAGAGGCCCGTAAGCACATGGAGAGCAAACGAGCGACCGTGTTTATGACTGCACACGTAGGAGCTTGGCAGGTTGCCTCACTGGTCACGCGACAGTTCGGCTTCACCATAAACGCCATCTATGCGCCAGAATCCAATCCGATCGTACAAGAGCTCTTACTGGCATCACGCCGATCTTTCGGTGAAAAGCTAATATCTGCCGCTGCAGGGCCGCGTCCGCTGATCAAGGCATTGAAGGCGGGCGAAAGTATTATTATGGCAATGGATACTCGCCCGGACACGGGCAAGCTCATTCCCTTTTTCGGTGTTGACGCGCTCACTAACACCAGCGCCGTCGGCCTGGCCCTGCGCAATGGTGCGGCGGTGGTCGTGTCTCGCGCCGAACGTCTGCCCGGAGGACATTATCGGATAACCGTTTATGATCCGCTGGTTAGTCCTATTCCTGATTCACCGGTCAAGGAACAGGCTGTCGCGATGACCGAAATTGTCCACCGTCATTTCGAAGACTGGATCAGGGAGTATCCACAGGAGTGGGTCTGCCTAAAACGGCGCTGGCCCAAGGAACATAAACTCTAGAGCATCGGGCCGTTGTGTCTAAAGTCTGCCCCGCTGTACACTTCAGCGGTTAACCCATAAACCCGGATAGTGTTTCAACATGGCATTACTACGAGCGTTCTACAAGTCCCTCAAAAAACGGCGAAGCATAGCGGCACGCTTTCGACTCCTGACAGAAGTGGGCAAGAAGTTGATTCCACAGTACCGGTTCAGTTGGCCCTATCTCGACTGGTGGAACGATAAGCCATTCAATAGTTATCTTGAGCGATTCAACGAACTGCACCACTTCAATACTGACCGGAAATACATGCTATACCAGTTATTGCGCTTGATTGACGATATCCCTGGCGACACGGTGGAATGCGGTTCACTCGAAGGTGCTGGCAGTTATCTGATACATCTGATGAATGACCAATCACCTCAGCATGAACGCTGGCATCACGTGTTTGACTCCTTTGAAGGCTTGTCCGCTCCGGGTGAAGGTGATGGGAAACACTGGGAACAGGGCGACTTATCTGTTTCTATGGGGCAGGTAAGAAAAAATATGGACAGCTTTGACAGGTACACGCTCTACCAGGGGTGGATTCCTTCAAGATTCGCTGAGGTGCAGGACAAACGCATCGCCTTTGTACATATTGATGTAGACCTGTACCAACCCACGCGGGACGCCATCGAATTTTTTTACCCCAAAATGAGCGAGGGCGGGGTCATACTCTGTGATGACTATGGCTCTTCCCTTTGCCCCGGTGCAACACGCGCGATCGACGAATACCTGGCCGATAAAGCCGAGAAAATGCTGTATATGACTTGTGGCAGCGGCTTCCTGATCAAGGGACGTCAAACTGCGCTACAGCTGGCCTGAAAAGCCTTTATCGTATAAACGTTTTATTCTATGCGCGCTATTTTGGCGAATCCTCGAAACTTTGGGGGACGTTATGCAGATTTTTTTATTGTTAGCTGGCATGCCAGGTCCTCGTGCTTACCCGTTTACCGAATATTTGCCTACACCGGATCATCGGTTGCTAGCAGACGAGATAAGATTCTGAATCCACGTGCGCCGGTGAATCTCGCACACTGCTCAAGCGAAAAATAACACAACCTGCAGTTAGCAGTCCGGACCAGAAAAACAACGGGCAGATACTTACCGAGTAAGGTGTTAAGGAATCTGAATATACGGATGACATCGACGTGATACTGCTCCGCACATTCAATCTATTAGGCCAACGCCTCGCAATGAGCCGGCAAACTCTGCCAACCAGATTCGAGAAACCAGAAATAGGCGGTTGCATGCCTATATACAGACAGCCTTTAACGATTGCAGACAATCGGATAAACTGGTTCACTCACCTTGCTGTGCAAATTTCCACCCCAGCTTAGTCTTCAGTTTACGGAGAGCGCCCCATCTCGCCTAATCATAAAAAACGCACGAGAATTTGGCTGACCTCACCCCACTTTTACCCCACTTATGGTGGCGCTCAAAATCGCTATCGAAGTTACATCCCGGGATTGATTAACCGCAATCTGGATGTGCGCGTTATGACGGGCACCCCCCAGATTCAGGAACGCAGTGAGGCGGACACAGACGTAAATTGGTACGAGTCAACACCAGGATCATGGATGCCTGAGGGTGTACTCGATGGCGCCCCTCTGCAGCGCATCCGCTTACCGGATAGAAAGAGTCGAACACGCACGCAGATCTACTATGACGCACTGCTAGAAATATGCCAGAGCCAGACCGATTGTCCCACCGTGGCTCAACTCATAACCAACATGCGGCCCGAGGCACTGCCCTGGCTGCGCCGACTAAAAGGCGCTGGTATCGCGACCGTATACTCGGTCTCCCAATTTCCCACCTGGCAACAAAAACCAGCTAAACGTATTTTTCGACGTCACGGCTATCGCCGGGTCTACAACGCATTCGATACTCTGGTTACCAATAGCGAAGCGATCGAAGAGTTTTTGCGCAGTATCGGCGTTACCACCCGCATAGAATACATTCCTAACGGCGTCAATCTGCAGCGGTTTCACCCGATTCAGTCAGGCCAAGAACAACGAGCTAGAGAGGCTCTGCGCCGCCTTTTTGGTATACCCGAGGATCACAAGGTTGTCGTTATGGTAGGTGCAGTGATGCCGCGCAAGGGACCGGACATCGCTCTTCGTGCATGGCGCGAGCTATTGCACCAGTTCCCCAATACGCACATGCTGTTTGTGGGTCCCCGCAGTGATATCCATGATCCAAAGTTGAAGACATTCGGCAGTGAAATCACAAATCTTATCGAGAACTCAGGAGCCACTGATCAGGTTCACTTCACCGGCATTGTAGACAATGTGGAGGACTATTTACGCGCATCGGATATCTCTCTGCTCGCATCAAACCGTGAAGGCACACCCAACTCTGTATTGGAAGCCATGGCAACGGGGCTACCGTGCCTAGTCACGCCGTATCTTGGTATTTCTGCAGGAATCGGCCAAGCTGGGGAACACTACCAGCTGGTGGAGCGCAATCACGAGGCCATTGCCTTGGCACTGACTAGTCTATTGCAGCATCAAGAGCGTAGAACCACTTTTGGCAATAAAGGCCAGCGGTATGTCGTTGATAACGGCGACCAACAACGGAGTCTTGATCACTACGCTGAGCTCTATGAAGAGCTCGCTGTTAACGCCATGCGCCGGCGCTAAACCCGCACACCAAAGAATCAATACATCAGACTTTCTTTTTTTGTCACCCGTTGTGCCCCAGTCAATAGTCGTCGGGTCTTCTTGAAAGCCATTCGAAGTGGCCGGTATTCCTCAAAAACTACGATAAAGACTTTACGATAGTAATTCTCTGGGCAATTGATACGTCTTACGCCGTGCCATGAATTGCCCCGCCGCCCAAAAAGTATACTGCGGTTATCTTTTGTTACCGCCGGGTACTCTGCGTCGAAGTCATCGAATGAAGGCGCGCTATCTCGAGTCAAGCGGCCCTTGTCATCAAGAATAACTGTTTCACCACCCCAACCCCACTGCCAATCTTCATCGGTGTTGAGATAGAAAATCTGCGAACCCAACTTTCCTTTGGAATCACAGTGCGGAGACACCTCGCCACCACTTGGTGTGAAGTGCCAGTGAAAACGAAAACGCACATGGGATACATTCAACAGACCGCAAATGAAACGACGATAACGGTCACTGCACAGCTCTTCGACAAAATCACGCCACTGCGGCGCAAGCTCCATGCCACGCTCATAATCTAGAATATAGCGGTCGTGACTGGCTTGCCCATGTTTGCGCTGCTTGCCGAAAAAAGCATTAAAATTGCTTATGTCAGGTATATTTCTCAGCAAATCACAATAGCGATCTTCAACAATAAAATGCTGTGGATTGACCCAGGGGAAAGGCTTCTGTGCCTGAAAACTTCCCACGTCAATGGCATCCAGAACGGTGGAATTAAGGTAGGTATTGCTGATCATTCTCTTGCTGCCGACAAAGACATTAGTATACGGCCACGTCAAGGACAGGGACAGCCGATTTTTTGTGCAGGAATTGCGCAGCCGAGACGGACTGGCGCAGAGTCTAAATCTTTCTCATATTGTAGCTAGATCCATCGGCTCCCTCAGCAAGCCCGCGGACTTGGAACGCGCTTTGGCACAAGCCAAAGCGGCGCCGCCAATACTCGCTGTTCGCAGATCACCAAAGGGCGAACCCATTCCACTATTGACGATAAGCGCAACCGACAGTTCCTGCGCCGGATCTGCCCAGGCACCGGAACCACCGAAGCCAAAGTGGCCAAAAGCTTGGCGCGGAAAACCGCGCGTTGTTGCTACCCCGTGATAACCCAGGCGCCAGCGCATATCAAAAGGAATCACCGAGAGTTTGCCGGTTGGTTTTTGCAGGGTCGTAGCCCGCGCCAGAGATTTTTCCGACAGCAACCGCACACCTTCAAATTCTCCACCATTGGCCAATAGAGCATACATTTTGGCAAGGGAGCGGGCCGTAAACAAACCGTTAGCTGCCGGAATAGCAACCCGCAGGGACTCAGGGGAACCGAAGTCAAAATCGCTCACTCCCCGCGGTGCAAGAGCGTCAAATATACTTGAAAGATCTGAGTCTACCCCCAGACGCTGTAGCAGCTGACTGAGCCGACTAGCACCGACCTCAAGCTTGCTACCCAGTGAGGTCTGCGCCATCCGCTTGATCGAAGCTGGAAAAATTAGCTTGGCTGCTCGTGCTATCTCATGCTCCGGCGTGCCAATAAACAATCCATCCAACTTCAGTGGTTTGGCGATCTCCTTCTTTACTAATTGAGAGAATTTCTTCCCGGTGACG
>CAWLBR010000159.1:0-5164 GCA_963855085.1 Gammaproteobacteria bacterium | reverse complement strand
GCCAGAAATATATTGTTTGCAACGCCGATGAAGGTGACTCAGGAACCTTTGCCGACCGTCTAGTGATGGAAGCGGATCCCTACCAGCTGATTGAAGGCATGATCATCGCCGGTTTAGCCGTGGGTGCGAATCAGGGTTATATCTATCTGCGTTCGGAATACCCGGTGGCCCACAAACTTCTGAATACCGCCATCGAACGGGCTAAGCAAGCTAACTTCCTCGGTGACAATATTCAAGGCTCCGGTAAAACCTTCAATCTGGAAGTGCGTTTGGGTGCCGGTGCCTATATCTGCGGTGAAGAGACCTCGTTGCTAGAAAGCCTAGAGGGTAAGCGTGGAATGGTTCGCGCCAAACCGCCACTGCCTGCCATCGAAGGTTTGTTTGGTATGCCAACCGTGGTCAATAACGTGCTCACCTTAGCGGCGATCTCAACTATTTTGGCCGAGGGCGCAGCAACTTATCAGAACTTTGGTATGGGTCGCTCAAGAGGCACGCTGGCGATTCAGCTGGCCGGTAATATTAAACGTGGTGGTCTGATTGAATTAGCTTTTGGTGTGACACTGCGTGAAGTGGTCGAAGATTACGGGCAGGGCACTTATAGCGGTCGTCCGATTCGTGCCATTCAGGTGGGTGGGCCATTGGGGGCATTTATGCCCGAGTCTCAATGGGACACTCCCATGGACTACGAAGCCTTTGCCGCCATTAAAGCGATGATTGGCCACGGCGGTATTGTGGTGTTTGACGACACTGTCGACATGGCCGCTCAGGCGAGATTTGCCATGGAATTCTGTGTGGTGGAATCCTGCGGTAAATGCACACCCTGTCGTATTGGTTCGGTGCGCGGTGTCGAAGTGATCGACCGTATTATTGCCAATGAAAATCGCGACAATAATTTAATTCTGTTGCATGAGCTTTGCGACACCATGGAGTTTGGCTCTCTCTGTGCCATGGGTGGTATGACGCCATATCCAGTGCGCAGTGCAATCAAGCACTTCCCAGAAGACTTTTTATTACAAGAGGCCGCGGGCTCTTTATTACGCGACGCCACAGGCGCTAGCCTGGGAGATAAATAACATGTTGGAATTCTACGAACCCCAAGCAGATTACGGTACCCCAAAAAGCACCAGCACCACCATGGTCACCCTAAGTATTGATGGCGTTAGCGTCACAGTCCCAGAAGGCACCTCAGTGATGCGCGCCGCCGCCGAAAACGGTGTCAAAATCCCCCGTCTCTGCGCTAGCGATCAACTTAAATCCTTTGGCTCCTGTCGTGTCTGTCTGGTCGAAATTGAAGGCCGTCGAGGATTTCCAGCGTCCTGCACGACCAATGTAGAAGCGGGCATGGAGGTCAAAACCCAGTCCGATCAAATCGGCAAACTGCGCCGCAATGTGATGGAACTGTATATCTCCGATCACCCACTCGACTGCCTAACCTGCCCAACTAATGGCGACTGCGAACTGCAAGACACCGCTGGTGAAGTGGGGCTGCGTTCTGTGCGTTATGGCTTTGAAGGCGAGAACCATTTAGTCGCCGAGAAAGACGAATCCAATCCCTATTTTACCTTCGATCCCTCCAAGTGCATCGTCTGCTCACGCTGCGTACGGGCCTGTGAAGAAGTGCAGGGCACCTTTGCACTGACCATTGATGGCCGTGGTTTTGACTCCAAAGTTAGCGTCAGTCAGGACGAAGACTTTATGGGTTCCGAATGTGTCTCCTGTGGTGCCTGTGTCGCTGCCTGCCCAACCGCCACACTCACCGAAAAAAGCATTATTGAAGCCGGTAAACCCGAGCACTCAGTGATCACCACCTGTGCCTATTGCGGTGTCGGCTGCTCCTTTAAAGCCGAGATGAAAGGCAATGAAGTCGTTCGTATGACCCCCTACAAAGACGGCAAGGCCAACGAAGGCCATGCCTGCGTCAAAGGTCGCTTTGCCTTTGGTTACGCCACTCACAAAGATCGTATCACCGTGCCGATGATCCGCGATAGCATCGACGACCCCTGGCGCGAAGTGTCTTGGGACGAGGCCGTGACTTACACCGCCAAACGCTTCAAAGATATTCAGGCGCAATATGGTCGCAACAGTATTGGCGCAATCTCGTCTTCAAGATGCACCAATGAAGAAGTCTATCTGGTGCAAAAAATGGTTCGCGCTGGCTTTGGCAATAACAATATAGATACCTGTGCCCGGGTCTGTCATTCACCCACCGGCTTTGGCTTAAAAACCACCTTGGGCGAATCTGCGGGTACTCAAACCTTTGCCTCAGTGGCCGACGCCGATGTGGTTATCGTTATGGGCGCTAACCCAACCGAAGCCCACCCGGTGTTTGGTTCACGCCTAAAGCGCCGTCTGCGTGAAGGCGCCAAGTTAATTGTTATAGACCCACGCAAGATTGAATTGGTTAGCTCGCCGCATATTACCGCCGACTACCATTTGCCCGTGCGTCCCGGCACCAATGTCACATTGCTCAATGCACTGGCCCACGTGGTGGTTAACGAAGGCCTTGAAGCGCGGGATTATATTACCGAGCGCTGCGATGTCGCTGAATTTGGAAAGTGGTTGGCCTTTATTGGCGACGAACGCCACTCCCCAGAAAATACCGAAAGCATTACCGGTGTCGATGCTGCGGATCTGCGCGGCGCTGCGCGTCTCTATGCCACTGGTGGTAACGGCGCGATCTTCTACGGCTTGGGTGTTACAGAACACAGCCAAGGTTCAACTGCCGTGATGGGCATTGCCAACCTCGCCATGCTCACCGGCAATATTGGCCGCGACGGTGTAGGGGTAAACCCACTGCGCGGACAGAACAATGTGCAGGGTTCCTGCGATATGGGTTCATTCCCCCATGAGCTGCCCGGCTACCGCCATATCTCCGACAAAGCGACCCGCGATTTATTTGAAAACGAGTGGGGCGTCACTCTGGATTCGGAGCCTGGCCTGCGCATCCCCAATATGTTCGACGCCGCCCTCGATGGCGACTTTAAAGGTCTCTATTGCCAGGGCGAAGATATCGCCCAGTCCGACCCTAATACCCAGCATGTGGAAGCAGCACTGCGCTCCATCGAATGTTTGGTAGTGCAAGATATCTTCCTCAATGAAACAGCCAAATTTGCCCATGTATTTTTACCCGGCGCTTCATTCTTAGAAAAAGACGGCACCTTCACCAATGCCGAACGCAGAATCTCAAGAGTCCGCAAAGTTATGCCGCCACTCAGTGGCAAAGCCGACTGGGAAGGGACTATGGCTCTCGCTAACGCTCTGGGCTGCAAGATGGAGTACAACCATCCCTCAGAAATTATGGACGAAATTGCTCGTCTAACTCCAACCTTTAACGGCGTGTCATACGATCGCTTAGAACAGTTGGGCAGCATCCAGTGGCCCTGTAATGATGACACCCCAGAGGGCACGCCGATCATGCATGTGGACCAATTTGTTCGTGGCAAAGGCTTCTTCGCCATGACCGAATATGTCGCCACCACCGAACGCGCCAACCGCAAGTTCCCACTGCTGCTCACCACTGGGCGGATACTCTCGCAATACAATGTTGGCGCTCAAACCCGCCGCACGGAAAACAGTGAATGGCACGGCGAAGACGTATTAGAAATCCATCCCCATGACGCAGAAGAACGCGGTATTAATCATGGAGATTGGGTCGGCATTAACAGCCGCGTTGGCGACACCGTACTGCGTGCCGACGTGACCGATAAAGTAAAGCCCGGCGTCGTTTACACCACATTCCATCACCCGGTTTCCGGTGCCAATGTGATCACCACGGACAACAGCGACTGGGCCACCAACTGCCCCGAGTACAAAGTCACCGCCGTGCAGATCAGCAAAGTCACCCAGCCCTCAAACTGGCAGGCGCGACAAAAATCCTTCGATAAGCAGCAGCAAGGTTTGTTACAGCGCGGCTTGTCACAAAGTGCACGGCACTAAGCTTGGCAATCACCGGTGCGGATAAGGTCACTCGCGTTATCTGGAAAGCGGGAGAGACTGTCGAGGGCACAGATTGGGTCGCCACTGAAACTGCCGTGGCGTTGGTCTATAACGGCATCTCCCATGTGGTGATGATGGCCACGCCTGCTGACTTAGAAGACTTTGCCCTGGGCTTTAGTCTCAGTGAAGGCATCTTGCAAAGCGCCAAGCAATTACTCGATTGCGAAGTAACAGAAACCGATAAAGGCATAGAACTGGTCCTAACGATCACCGCCGAACCCTTTGCCAAACTAAAAGAAAAACGCCGCAACCTAGTGGGCAGAACCGGCTGCGGACTCTGTGGTGCTGAATCCTTAGAGCAGGCCATCAGCGAACCGGCGATGGTCACCGCCGAATTATCCATAAGCCACGAAGCCATTCAAAAAGCCTCCAGCGCCCTAGCCTCAGAACAAAAGCTACAGCAGCAAACCGGCGCAGTTCATGGCGCCGCCTACTGCAATAAACAGGGTGATTTGTTATTGGTGCGCGAAGACGTGGGCCGCCACAATGCCCTAGATAAGCTTTTAGGTGCGCTGGCCAAAAAAGAAAAAGTACAAGATAAAGAACAAAACAAAGAGCAAGATAAAGAGCAAGATAAAGAGCAAGATAAAGAGCAAGATAAAGAGCCAGGCTTTGTATTAGTTACAAGCAGAGCCAGCTATGAGATGGTCTCAAAAACCACCAGCGCTAATATACCCTTACTAGCCGCAGTCTCAGCCCCCACCTCTCTAGCCATAGAGCTGGCTGAGAAAAGTGGCCTAACCCTAGTAGGCTTTACCAGAACTGGCCGCCATGTGGTTTACGCCAATGGCCAAAGAATTCACTAAGAGAAATCCCATGTCAGACTCAAAACTCCAGCGTCTCGTAAGTCAGGTCAACCAAATTGCTCTCAATATGAGTGCCAATGGCAGCGAGGAAATGGTCGCCGATCAGGTCGCTCAGCATCTCGAGAAGTTTTGGGCGCCGCCGATGAAAGCGCTTATTGCTGAGCAGCCAGTGGGTGCGGATATTGGCTTGACGTCTATCGGGCAGATGGCGGTTAGGGATTTGTTGAAAATTTTAAAAGCGAAGCAGTCCTAAATCTCAGTTTCATTCCTTTAAGCTAATCTTAACAGGTGCGATAAACTGGTGCTATTAATAGGTCTTTACGCTGATGAGTATAAATCCCATGCCGACTAAATTTTCTGAA
>CAWLBR010000158.1:0-5176 GCA_963855085.1 Gammaproteobacteria bacterium | reverse complement strand
CTTCGTTAGTTTTAGTTTCTTTAAGCTTGTCAGTCAAGAACTCAATAGCGGCGGTGTCTTCCATGCCGTGCAGCAGTTTACGCAGAATCCACATGCGCTGCAATTCATCATCCGCGGTAAGTAACTCTTCCCGACGCGTGCCGGAGCGACGAATATTGATGGCTGGGTAGACGCGCTTCTCAGAGATCTTGCGATCTAGGTGCAGCTCAAGGTTGCCAGTGCCTTTAAATTCTTCGTAGATCACTTCATCCATTTTGGAACCAGTGTCGACCAGGGCCGTCGCAATAATTGAAAGGCTGCCGCCTTCCTCGATATTACGGGCTGCGCCAAAGAAGCGCTTTGGGCGTTCCAAAGCATGGGCGTCAACACCGCCAGTCAATACTTTTCCGGAGCTGGGAATGACTGTGTTGTAGGCGCGAGCTAAGCGAGTAATGGAATCCAGCAAAATCACCACGTCCTTCTTGTGCTCTACCAGCCGTTTGGCTTTCTCGATCACCATGTCAGCAACCTGCACGTGACGCGACGGCGGCTCGTCAAAGGTAGAAGCCACCACTTCGGCGCCTCGAATGCCCACTGAGCGTTGCATTTCAGTCACTTCTTCCGGGCGTTCATCGATTAACAGCACAATGATGTAACACTCGGGATTGTTGGTGATTATTGCTTGGGCGATACTTTGCATCATAATGGTCTTGCCCGCCTTTGGCGGCGCAACCAGTAATCCTCGCTGACCTTTTCCGATCGGCGCAACTAGGTCAATTATTCGGCCTGTTAGATCCTCGGTGCTACCATTACCTGTTTCCAGGGTCAGGCGCTGGTCTGGGAACAGCGGTGTGAGGTTTTCAAACAGGGCCTTGTGTTTGGAGTTTTCAGGCTTGTCGAGGTTGACCTCGTCTACCTTTAATAGGGCAAAGTAGCGCTCGCTGTCTTTAGGTGGGCGAATTTTGCCAGAGATGGTGTCACCCGTGCGCAGGTTAAACCGGCGAATTTGACTGGGTGAAACGTATATGTCGTCGGGGCCGGCCAAGTAAGAGCTGTCGGCAGAACGCAGGAAGCCAAAGCCATCCTGTAAAATTTCCAGTACGCCATCACCGTAAATGTCTTCACCGCTTTTGGCGTGACGTTTCAATACGGCAAAAATAATATCTTGTTTGCGCGAGCGGGCCATGTTGTCCAGGCCCATCTCTTTCGCGATATCAATAATGTCTTGGGTAGATTTTGCTTTTAAGTCAGTCAGATTCATAAGGAGGGTAAGTATGTGTGTGATTAGAGAGAAGTATGGGATGCAAATGAAAGCTTGTTGGAGATACCAACAAAAAGCTGCTTTTTCGTGAGTTACAAGTTTATTGTGTGGGCACAGGAATATGCACCGAATTCAAAGGTAGCACGGCCCGATAGGGCCGTCTACTGCTTTTTTCTCTCAATAGGCCAATTGATTACGTGTGTTGGGAGCTTCTGTGGCACTAGCTTCTGTTTTTTTAGATCACTTCCTCGATGAAATCTTTCAATTGCGTCTTGGATAATGCGCCAACCTTGGTGGCCTCTGCGTTGCCATTCTTGAACATGATTAACGTCGGGATGCCGCGAATGCCGAACTTCTGGGGAATGTCCGGATTGGCGTCTACGTCGACTTTGCATATCTTTAATTTGCCGCCGTAATCCGCGGCAAGCTCATCAAGCACCGGTGCGATCATTTTGCAGGGGCCACACCATTCTGCCCAAAAATCTACTAATACGGGGACGTCGGAATTTAATACTTCCGCATCAAAAGTGGCATCGCTGATGTGTACGATTTGATCGCTCATGTTGTTCTCCGGTTGATTCAAGGTCTTGATAATGACACGGTTTTGAAAAGAGGTAATGATACCACTGGATTGTTGGCGCACAACTGTCGGACTAGAGTTTTTTGGCAGGGCCATATTTCCGAGCACTGTTCGCCGAATGCCGTTCGATCCGCCTGCGTTTTTGCGCTATAGCCTCTAGGCACGCTAAGGAGTACATTTAGGCGCGCCCGAGTCCAGTTAGCTAGTACTTTATACGGCCCTGAGGCGATTTTTGTTCTACGCTTTTTTCGAAACTAAAATAATAGTGAACCTTGCCGTGATAGGCTGGCATCAGGTGGTTGTCTGGTCTTCTGAGATTTAGGCATACTCGAGCTAATTAATGTCAGGTTATCAATGTGCGCAACCCCAAAATTCTAGTAATAGTCATTATCGTATTTGCCCTCAGTGCCTGGTGGTTCTTCGATCTGGCCAGCTACCTGCAGCTTGAAACCCTGCAGCAAGGCATCGGTGGTCTGCGCGAGTGGTGCGGGAACAATCCGTTGTTGGCTGGCCTGATATTTTTTGCGGGCTATATTGTTGTCACGGCGCTGTCGTTGCCCGGTTCAGCCGTGATGACATTGGCTAGCGGCGCCCTTTTCGGCTTTTGGCATGCAATGCTGTTGGTGTCATTTGCCAGTAGTATCGGGGCGACTTTGGCTTTCCTTGTTTCGCGACTGCTGCTGAGGGACTGGGTTCAGCAGCGTTTTAGCCGGCATCTGGGTGCGTTAAACAGAGGTTTTGCGAAAGACGGCTCCTTCTATCTATTTTCGCTTCGACTGGTGCCAATCTTTCCGTTTTTTATGATCAATTTACTGATGGGTTTGCTGCCGATTCGCCCTTGGCCTTTTTACTGGGTGTCGCAGCTGGGTATGTTGCCGGCTACGGTGGTGTTCGTAAATGCGGGGACACAATTAGGCCAGTTAGAGTCGCTTTACGGCATAATTTCTTTACCGCTATTGAGCTCCTTTGCCCTATTGGCGCTATTTCCTTTTATTGCCAAGTGGCTACTTGGGGCTCTAAAGCCTCGGCTGATTCTGGCAGCCTATCCCAAACCCAAACAGTTCGATAATAACTTGATTGTGATTGGAGCCGGCTCGGGGGGTCTAGTTGCTTCACTTATTGCAGCGACTGTAAAGGCGAAAGTTACCCTGATTGAGCGTCACCAGATGGGTGGTGATTGCCTAAATACTGGCTGCGTGCCCAGCAAGGCTCTGATTCGCTCTGCGCGCATTGCGCAATATGCGCGGCGAGCAGAAGAATTTGGGTTGGCTCCAATGTCGGTAGAGGTGAATTTCCCCAAGGTGATGCAGCGTGTCCAGAATGTTATCAAGACGATCGAACCACATGATTCGGTGGAGCGGTTCACTGAGTTAGGCGTGAACTGTGTTCAGGGTGATGCAAAAATTCTCTCGCCGTGGGAGGTGGAGGTCAATGGCCACACGCTGACGGCGAAAAATATTGTGATAGCCACAGGTGCCCGGCCCAGAGTTCCTGATATCCCTGGTCTTGCCGCGCTTGATTACCTGACGTCAGATACGGTGTGGGATATTAGGGACTTGCCCGAACGCTTGCTGGTAGTGGGAGCGGGGCCCATCGGTTGTGAGCTGGCGCAATCATTTGCTCGGCTGGGTAGCAAAGTCACGCTGGTGACCCATGCTGACCGACTGTTGCCTCGTGAAGATACGGAGGTTTCTGAACGGGTACACGCAGAATTTCGGCGACAACATGTAAAGGTGCATGCGAATTATAACCCGCTATTTTTTGACGCTGCGGAGAACGAGCAGACCTGTGTTTTCAGTACCCCGCGAGGACAGCGGCAATTGAGTTTTGACCGCGTATTGCTCGCGGTTGGTCGCAGTGCCAACGTTGAGGGGCTGGGACTGGAAAATCTGGGTATTGCTGTTGGCCCTGAAGGTACCGTGGAAGTGGATGCGTTTTTGCGCACCGCTATACCGACTATTTTCGCCTGTGGAGATGTGGCCGGCCCCTACATGTTTACCCACATGGCAAGCCATCAAGCTTGGTATGCAGCCGTAAATGCATTGTTTGGGCGCTTTCGCACATTCAAGGTGGATTACTCGGTAGTACCCTGGGCGACATTCACTGACCCCGAGGTGGCGCGTGTTGGCTTGAATGAGGACGAGGCGCGGGCAGCCAATATCGCCTTTGAGGTAAGCCGCTACGAACTGTCTGAGCTGGACCGTGCCATTGCTGATGGTGAGGCACACGGGTTCATTAAAGTGCTGACCGAGCAGGGGCGTGACCGTATCCTTGGAGCCACTATTGTAGGCTACCATGCCTCGGAACTAATCAATGAATTTGTATTGGCAATGAAACATGGTCTGGGCCTAGGGAAAATACTAGGGACTATCCACATATACCCAACGCTGAGCGAGGGCAACAAGTTTGTGGCAGGTGAGTGGCGCAAGGCGCGCAAGCCGGAAGGACTATTGCGTTGGGTCGAGCGTTATCATCGATGGAATCGAGGCTGAATGTAGCATCTAATCGTGACGGCATTGTTGGGCGAGGCATGGCATGTCTATATTGTGGAATGTGCTGACGCGACACTTTATACGGGGGTTACCAAGGATCTCCAGCGCCGTCTACAGCAACACAATGGCGAACAAACTGGCGGCCCCAAGTACACCCGAGGCCGTCGGCCTGTGTGCTTGATGTGGTCTAAGGAGGCTCCTAATCACGGAGCTGCACTACAACGTGAAATAGCGATTAAAAAACTCAGTAGAAGGCAAAAGCTTCGGTTGATAGGCAATGAGCTATAACTAAGCTCGTTCCCGATCTAGTGCCAGAATAATCTGCTTACGTTAATGAAGATCTCGAGGTGTGGTGAAGTCACAGCGCATCTGACTAAATTTTTAACGGGCCGCGATAGATTAGGTACAGTGTCGAGGTCGCTCCAGTTATTGTGATAGTGCTTCCAGGGCCTGCTGCTGATCGAGCCAGATTTCATCCAGTTCTTCCGCCCGAACTTTGAGTTCCCCTTCGCGTTTCAGCAGGTCAGCCAGTGTCTGCCGGTGATCTTCCGTATAGAGGTCAGTGTTTTCAAGCTGTGTGCGCAGGTCTTGCATAGCGAGACTAACCTTGGACATGTCAGTTTCGGTTTTATTCAGCTGTTTTTGTAGCGGTTTGAGTTTTTCACGGAGCGTGGCTGCTTGCTGGCGTTTTTCCTTGCGCGAGGTGTCGGTAGTTCCCGCATCTCGTTTTTCGGTTTGCCTGTAGCTGGATAAAATCCAGCGCTCGTATCCCTCAAGGTCCTCCGTGTATTCCTCGACTTGGCCATCGTGAACCAGCAGCAATTCTTCAGCTGTATTGCGCAGCATATGGCGGTCGTGGCTGAC
>CAWLBR010000157.1:0-5186 GCA_963855085.1 Gammaproteobacteria bacterium | reverse complement strand
CCCTGCTGATCTGCGTTACTCCCCCCTTTTATACGGCAGGGGCTTTTTTATTCTTCAATATAGTCTCATCCTAATTCCGGCCTCCATAAATTCAGGTTTGGCCGGAAAACAGCGGAGTCCATAAACGCCAGAGTAAATACCAGACATAAAAAAAGCGGCCCTAAGGCCGCTTTTTTTATGCTAAAGATTCGCTATTAGCGTTTTAACCGCATTTAGAATCGCCGCAGTTAAGACAGGTCAGACAGCCATCCATCATGATCGCAGCTTTAACACTGCACTTTTTGCATAGGTCAGCAGCTGGCGGAAAATCGTTGGCTTGGGCCGCAGCGGGAGCGCTGGCGGCTTTCGTAGCGCTGGCGGCGCCTTCAAACTGTGCACGCTTCTCGTCCATAATCTTCTGCTGGTGCTCTGGAATCTCAGGCATCTTTAGCATGCCGATCTTCTGCAGGTGATCTTCAATAGCCCATCCAATTTCAGCTACTAATGAGGGCATAAACTTGCCGCCGGGCTTAAAGTAACCACCCTGTGGGTCAAATACAGCTTTGAGTTCTTCCACTAGGAAGGTGCAGTCGCCGCCTTTGCGGAATACTGCTGAGATTACTCTTGTCAGAGCAACAATCCACTGGAAGTGATCCATGTTTTTGGAGTTGATAAACACTTCAAATGGGCGGCGCAACTCATGGTCAGTGCCCTCATTCAAGATAATGTCATTAATCGTCAGGTACAACGCATGGTCTGACATAGGTGTCTTGATTTTGTAAGTGCTGCCAGCCAGTGCTTCGGGCCGTGAGACCTTTTCGTGCATCTGTATGATATTGCTCTCGGCGACCTTGGTTTTCGCTTCTTTAGTCTGCTCTTCGGTGGCTACTGTGTAGCCAACGATTTTCTGTCCAATTTTCTTAGTCATTTTAGTCCTCTCAGGGTTCTACGGAATTAGGTTAGGTTGATCAGAATTTACCGTAGTAACCTTCTTTCAATGCATCAAATAGGTTGGCGGCGGTGTGTATTTCACCGTCGTACTCAACTTCTTCATTACCTTTAAACTCAACTTTAGAGCCATCTTCTAGAGTAAAGCTATAGGTGGTGTTTTCGAGATCTTTCTCAGTGACCAATACACCCTGGAACGCTTCTGGATTAAAGCGGAAGGTGGTGCAACCCTTAAGGCCTTTTTCAGCGGCATAGAGATAGATATCTTTAAAGTCTTCGTAATCACAATCAGTTGGCACATTGATTGTCTTGGAGATTGAAGAATCTACCCACTTCTGTGCTGCTGCCTGAATATCGACATGGGCTCTCGGCATAATATTCTCTGAGCTCATAAAGTAATCTGGCAGTGCCTCTTCTGCGCTGGTGCCGTAGGGCATGGCTTTATCGTTGATCAGCGTGCGGTAAGCCAGTAGCTCATAGGAGAAAACATCGACTTTCTCTTTCGACTTCTTGCCTTCACGAATCACGTTGCGGGCATAGTGATGGGCAAAACTTGGCTCGATGCCGTTACTGACATTGTTAGCCAATGACAGAGAAATGGTGCCAGTGGGTGCGATTGATGAGTGGTGGCTAAAACGACATCCCTCTTCAATAATTGACTCGATTAGGTCTGGAGCAACTGTGGCTATGGTCTGCATGTACTTGCTGTACTTGCCCAACAGGACTTTTCCCTTGAGGCTATCGCCGACTTTAATGCCGTCTTTGGCCAGCTCTGGACGCTTAAACAACAATGCAGCAGTGACTTCAAAGTCGTCTTCCATAATCGGTGCTGGACCTTTTTCGCGGGCCAGTTCGAGGCCAGCTTTAAGACCAGCAACTGCCATATCGCGAGCAATCCGGTCGGTGAACTCCAAAGAGTTCTCATCGCCATACTTCATCTGCAGCATGGTGATGGTTGAACCTAAACCCAGGAAGCCCATACCGTGACGACGCTTGTACTCAATTTCTTTGCGCTGATTTTCTAGGGGCAGGCCATTGATCTCGACGACGTTGTCGAGCATGCGGGTAAATACAGCTACTACTTCGGCATATTCTTCCCAGTCAAAGTAGGCGTCTTTGGTGAACGGGTTGCGCACAAACTTGGTCAGGTTGACCGAGCCCAGCAGGCAGCTGCCGTAAGGGGGCAGAGGCTGTTCGCCACAGGGGTTAGTCGCGCGAATATCTTCGCAGAACCAATTGTTATTATTTT
Source organism: Gammaproteobacteria bacterium (assembly GCA_963855085.1). Taxonomy (GTDB): domain Bacteria; phylum Pseudomonadota; class Gammaproteobacteria; order Pseudomonadales; family Porticoccaceae; genus HTCC2207. Next base: position 3,010 of record CAWLBR010000157.1, on the reverse strand, counting down.
TGTTCACCTGATCGATAAGGATAAAGCCAGGCTCAGCGTAGTCGTAGGTGGACGACATAATGGCGTTCCACAGTTTTTGAGCACGAATCGTTTCATAGATGCGGCAGGCGACTAGACCAGCGTCATTGCTGTGATAGTTTTCGGTGGTTGGGAAGGGCTTCCAGACAACATTGTCGCCTTTCAGGTCAAGGCCACCATCAATTTCTTTGGCGCTGATTGGGAAGGTCAGATCCCAATTGCCATCGTTACGTACCGCTTCAATAAACTCTTCAGTGATCAGCAGCGACAGATTGAACTGGCGCAGACGACCGTCTTCGCGCTTGGCGCGAACAAAATCAAATACATCTGGGTGGCTGACATCAAAGGTCGCCATCTGGGCACCGCGACGGCCACCGGCAGACGATACTGTGAAACACATCTTGTCGTAGATATCCATAAACGACAGCGGGCCTGAGGTGTAGGCGCCGGCGCCAGACACATAGGCACCTTTGGGGCGCAGTGTGGAGAATTCGTAACCTATGCCACAGCCTGCTTTAAGGGTCAGACCGGCTTCGAGGTTGCGCTCGAGAATACCGAGCATCGAATCTGGCACTATGCCGGAAACAGTACAGTTAATCGTAGAAGTGGCTGGCTTGTAGGCTTGAGCACCGGCATTAGAGATAATGCGGCCAGCTGGGATGGCACCGTGTTTGAGGGCCCAGACAAAACGTGTCTGCCACTCTTCACGGAGATTTTCGTCTTCAACATCAGACAGCGCCTTGGCAACTCGGGCATAGGTCGCATCGATATCGGCATCGACAGGATTGTTCTCTTTATCTTTGAGACGATATTTCTTGTCCCAGATATCCAGAGACGCTTCCTGGAAAGTAATTTCGGGTGTTTTGTTTACAGCTTTCACGGCTTTCACTGTTTTCAATTTGATTGCGGTGCTCATTGGCTGCCCTTTTTTGTTTGTTATATGTTCGTTTCATTCATGGCTAAGCCCGGGTGACATGCGGTTGCCTAGCGCCAGTTAATTTTGCGGTTATTTTCCGCCTTTCGTATCCTTTATCCCGCCTATTACAGGCAAGATTAAGTGCTGAAGACGGAAAGCAGTTTATCCTACATGGTGTGTCATGCAACCCTTAATCCACTATATCTTGTGTTTATTTATGCGTTTCCGCATAGTTATAGGGGTTAAGTCATTGAAAAACTTGTGGATAAATCTCTCTGATCCCCAGCCTGTCTGGCATTGCTGTAATAACTGACCGACGACAATAAACCGGTCACGTTGGAGCTGCGTATAAGTCTTGTAATCGTTATACATCAGAGCCAATAAAGCATAGCGACGTTGTGCCAATCCAGCGACTTGGCTAAACTAGCGACCCTGTTTAAAATAGAATTTAATCTAGCTTTTAGACTGCCGTTTAAAAGGGTGTTTTAAATCCTGTAATTAGTCGCGTAGTTAGTCGCGTAATTGGTCACGTAAAAAAAGTGTAATTCATTCGAACTGCGGTGTGTCCATAGGGCATCGATCGCGATCTATTGAGGCGTTTCATGGATATTTTTGACTTCTCCGAGGGCCGTGAAGGCTACTACGGAGAGTACGGTGGTGTTTTTCTTCCGGAAATTTTGCAGGCAACTATTGAGGAACTCCTCGAGTGTTTCCGTGAGTGCAAGGCTGATCCAAAATTTTGGCAGGACTACGTGGCGCTGTTGCAGAACTATTCCGGACGTCCGACGCCTATAACTCATCTGGAAAATCTCTCCCGGAAACTGGGTGGAGCGCAGATCTACGTTAAGCGCGATGATCTCAATCACACAGGATCGCACAAGATCAATAATGTGATGGGCCAGGGTCTGCTCTGCCAGCGTTTGGGAAAATCCAAAGTGATTGCCGAAACCGGTGCCGGGCAACATGGTTTCGCCACGGCGACCATGGCCGCCAAATTTGGTTTCGAGTGCAAAATCTATATGGGTGCGGTGGATGTGGCACGTCAGCGTCCCAACGTATTTTGGATGGAAAATCTCGGCGCTGAAGTGATAGCGGTAGAAGATGGCCAGAAGACCTTAAAAGATGCAGTCAATGAGTGTATGCGTGACTGGGTTACCAATATGGCTGACACCCATTACATTTTGGGTACCGCCTGTGGACCCCATCCTTTTCCAGAAATGGTTAGCTGGTTCCAATCGATTATTGGTCTCGAAGCCCGCGAGCAGATGCTCAAGCAGGCCGGACGCCTGCCCGATCGTGTCTATGCCTGTGTCGGTGGCGGCTCCAATGCCATGGGAATCTTCCAGGGCTTTATGGATGACGATGTAGAGTTGATCGGTTCCGAAGGCGGTGGTCACGGTGTAGGTTCCTATATGCACTCATCACGTTTGGCCTATGACGATGCCACTGTAGGCGTTGCTCAGGGTTACAAGACCTACTTCCTGCAGAATGACGAAGGCAATATGAATGAGACCCACTCGGTTGCGGCTGGTCTCGACTATATAGGTGTAAATCCGATCTTTGCTCACCTTCACGATCAGGGCAAGGTGCGCTTTGAAGCGGCCACTGATGTGGAAGTGAAAGAAGCACTGAAGCTGACCATGCGCACCGAGGGCTTGATCCCGGCGCTGGAAAGTACTCACGCTTTTGTGACTGCCATTAAAGAAGCACCGACCATGGGCAAGGATCAGATTATCCTGATCAACCAGTCCGGTCGTGGCGACAAAGATATCTTTACCATTGCCGACGCCCTGGATGACGCTAAGTGGAAGTCGTTTATCGGCGGCAAGGCTGATCAATACCGCGCGGAGAAAAACTAATGGGCCTGCAACGTTTTATTGCCGAGCGCAAGCAGAACAAAGAGATTTTGGTGATGGCTCATGTGGTCTGTGGCTATCCCTCCTTTGAAGAGAATCTCCAAGAGCTGGAAATTATGGCCGAGGCCGGTGTCGATCTGGTGGAGCTGCAGTTTCCTTTCTCTGAGCCCAGTGCCGATGGTCCGCTGTTTGTGCGCGCCAACGAGCAGTCGCTAAAATC
>CAWLBR010000156.1:0-5206 GCA_963855085.1 Gammaproteobacteria bacterium | reverse complement strand
ATAAGGTGCTCAGCACCTTCATTTAGGCGCAGTCGCTCGGCCACCGATTGCAGCACACTGGCATCCAGCCCCTTGAGCAGCGCCATGCGCTGAGTGAAGCTGGCTTTAAAGTCGATCTCACCCTGCATCGCCGCCTCGGTGATGGCAGCAACCTGATCGCCGACACCGGCTTCATGGGCCAGCTCATCGATCACTTCGGCGTCGATCAGCGTGGAGTCCATATCAAACACCACTAAACGGCGGTTGCGCCGAAAAATATTGTCTTCCTGATAGGCAATATCAATATCGTAGCGACTGGCCAGCTCCAGCAGCGCACTCTTAAACTGCACCGCATCCTTTGGTTCACCACGGACGGAGAACTCGACACAGGCGCGCCCCAGCTGCTCGCTTTCGCCGAGCTCCATACGCCCGGAGAGTCGCACAATCTTGTCAATATTAAGATCGTATTCGCTGGTCACTGTGGCTACGGCAGCCAAATGCTCAGGCTCAATTTTGCGCGCTAACAATGTCACTATGTAGCGCGCTTTACCCTGCTGTCCGACCCAGCTTTGATAGCGCTGCTCGGTGATCGGCGAGAACATCACCTGCATTTCGAGACTCTGCAGACTGCTTTGCACTGAACTGACAAGTGCATCAGAATTTTCACTGTCTGGCACTGCTGCGAGAATACCCAGATTGAGCTGATCGTGAATCACCGCCTGGCCAATATCGAGTACCGTGACATCGAAGGTCGACAACACCTCAGTAACAACACGAGTGACACCTGGCTTGTCGTGCCCCGACACATTTATCAGAAATAGTTGTTTCACAGATTGTCGCCATAGTTATTTTAAGGGCGCTATTATATAAAAGCCTGAGCAATAGGATAGAATGCGCGGCAATTAAATTTCAATCAGGCACTTTCAAGGACTTGGGAATGCATCGCCAATACTCTCTGGCTAAAAAAATACCCGCGCTGGCACTCTCCGCCTGCCTGGTTTTAGGCCTATTTGGCTGGCTACTACTATCCAGTCACGCCAGTCAGTTGAGCCAAGACGCCCTGCAAGAAAAAGGTGAGCTAACCATCAACCAGCTAGTCGAATTGGTGCGTGGCCCCCTGTTTAACGGCGACAGCATCAGTATTCAGGTGGCTCTACAGAATGTCACCGAAGATCCAATAATCCTCGATGCCAGTGTCTATGATATAGGCGGTCAGCTGGTAGCACAGAGTAAAAAGGCGACACCAGAGGCCGCTATAGCAGTCAGCTTCAGTCGCAATATTGCACTTCAGGACACTCAGGCCGGTAAAGTCCTGATCAGTGTCGACAGTCAAGCGATCCAACAGCGCTATAACCAGGTGGTTAGCAACTGGTTGCTGCTGTGGGCAGTTTTCACCCTGCTTAGCAGCTATGGCTGCTTCCGCTTTGCCGAGCAACTGTCGCGACGTCTACGACTGCTCACGAACCGTCTCCCCGGCAGCTCTGAAAGCCTAGACGACGAAATGGCCTCCCTAGAGTTACGCCTGCAGCCACTACTCTCAAAAAGCAGTGATGAGGGACTATCGGATACAGGCTATTACTGTTCATTGATTACCGCGACGATCAAAAATCGACACCGTCTCGAGAGCCAACTCAACCGCCAAAACCTGACCCAGTTATTTGAAAAAATTGATTACTGTACCTTGCGCACCCTTGAGCTATACGCCGGTCAGCGTATCGAAGGCGGTAGTGGCAGCATCAACTTTTATATTCGTTCCACTCAGGTGTCGAAGCAGCATCTACTTATATGCCTGATGGCGATTTACTCTCTGCAACAGGTGCTTGAGCGGCTCTCGGAAGAGCTGGGTATTGATCTGGAGATATGCTGGGCCCTATGCAGCGACAACCTGCCCTCGGCGCCTCTGTTTAGTCACCATGAAGGTCTCGACAAGCTGAAAAGCGCCACTGCCAGTCTCGCTGATGAACTTGAGAAAGGCGCAATTGCTGTGCAATCCGCCGAGTTTGATATTGAGCAGCTATCGTCGATTGCCCGCTTTCTGCCGTTTAAAGAGAATTGTTTTGTCTTGCAGGGTTTTCCTGAAGGGCGTCAAATGCTCCTTGAGAAACAGATTCAGCATCTGGCGACTATCTGCCTATAAGGCCTCGCTGAGCTACTCAAGTGAGAATTTGGACGTATCAAGATCGGGAGCTTTAATCGGTGGCACTTCAGTCTCTTTTACCATTCTGGTCCCCACAGGCTCTAGACTGAGGTGATCCAGTGAGGCCGAGAACACTACTTTTGCCTTTCCCTTTTCAGTACTCTCCATAACATTACTGCCCAGGGGCGCTAGGGATAATGAATCCTGCTGAGCGGACTCAGGCCCTGTTGAATTGGGGACTATGATGGCGATTGCGCCGGCATCGCACAAACGCTGCAGAATGCGTTCGGCAGTAGTTTTATCGACACCACGCTTAAGTCGAACTGACGGTCCTGAAAATAGCTGGTCAGCCGCGGCGGGGTCTAGATTAAAACTTGCGGCAACCCGCGGCTTAACCTCTTCGACGCTATTGCCCGGGGCAATCTCACCGCAAAAAACCAAATCAAAGAGATCAGCTGCAGCGCTTTTTTCGGTCTGAATTTTAGGCAAATCCTTGTCGGTCATTATGCAACCTCCTAGTTCTGTGCGCTGGTTGTGTGCGACTGCCTTGCTGTGCCTTTTTATGTGACTGTTTATGTTAGCTTAGCCTGCCTTAGGGGCGGTCGCTGAGATACTGATCCATCTCCAGAGCTGGCGACGCCTCTCGAGGCGCTCCGACAATTTTGGCGGGGACGCCAGCCACGGTGACATGGGGCGGCACCGATTCAAGCACCAAACTACCTGCACCAATTTTCACCCCGTCGCCCACCACCACATTGCCGAGAATCTTGGCACCTGCAGAAATCATCACGCCATTGCCAATGGTTGGGTGGCGACTGCCTTTAATGCAGCCACTGCCCCCCAGTGTCACTGAGTGCAAAATGGATACATCATTACCGACAATAGCGGTTTCACCGATCACCAATCCGCTGGCGTGGTCGATCATAATACCACTGCCAATTTTGGCGCCAGGGTGAATATCTACCGCAAACACTTCGGATATTTGGCTCTGTAGATAGAGCGCCAGATGGTTGCGCCCTTGAAGCCATAACCAATGTGCGACTCTATGTAGCTGCAAAGCCTGAAAACCCTTGAAATAAAGTATAGGCATAAAATGATTGTCACAGGCAGGGTCACGATCGAAACAGGCATGAATATCTGTGCGAGCTGCATCACAGATTGCACCATCGCTGTCCATGGCTTCAGCCAAAACCTCTGCAACCGCTGCTGCAGACATCACCGAGCTGTGTAACTGCTGAGACAAATTAAAGCACAGGGCCTGGGCCAAACTCTGATGGCTTAAAATCGCGACATCAAAAAAGCCGCTCATCAAGGGCTCCTGAGAAGCGGTATGGCGTGCTTCGGTGCAGATTATGTCCCACAGTGGGTCGTTGCCGATCATCTATTGTCTTTCCTATTGATTAACGTGGCGCTTTTACACTTAATTTTTAACACTAATATAACGCTGAAAAAGCTCATCCAGATTGGCGAGCACTGTCGCTTTATGAAGAATATCTGCATTCTCGAGTCGTTCAGCCAGAACCGCAACGGTCAGCTGTGCAGCATAATTTTCTGCCACCGGCCTATAACTGATGTGCCAGCGCTCCGGAGCAATGCCTCCCAGATCTTTGGCATAGGGCCGATAAAAATCAGCAGCCGCTAAAACTGAGCTATCTAACCAATCGTGGAATGGCGCGAACACACCACTGCCTTCAACCTCTTCCGGTACTAGCTGAATCTGATAACTGGCATCCACTGCGGAAGCATCATAGATATCAAAATCCGTTCCCCAATGATGGCGAGACGCGCCGGGCAAAGCGGACCAGCGCATCACTGCCTGAATCTGCTGCCATTCTGTCAGCTGAGTTAAATCCAAACGGGTGCCACTGTCATCATAGACCGGACGCAACCCACTGATTTTATCGTTCCAGATTTTTAACTGTCGATCAAAGCTGCGAAAGCTGCTGCACAGGCGCAGATCAAAGCCGCGCTGGGAAGCTTGCTGGCAGAGCTGATTCAAAGGCTCAACCACGGCACCGTGCACCAGTACCTCAGACCATTTCACCAAATGGCCCTGAGTGCTGCCGGTTAGGCGTTCTGTATCTATTTTCAGATGATCTTGCATAACAGCGTTTATACCTGCGCTACAACCTATAAGTAAAGGGGCATTTGCTCTTCGAGATAGTACTTTGTTCATCCACTTTGGCATAAACTGCTGGGGAGCATTGAAATCTGGGTCTTTGACCTCAAATATACAGTCACAGCAAGTTCGTCTATTAAGTTCGGCTATTAAGTTCGATCATAAATCATCTAAAGAGGTATTTACGTGTTAAGGATAGGTTTGTTTTTACTGACCAACCTGGCAATTATTATTGTTGCCAGCATTTCCCTGAGCCTGCTCGGGGTCAACAGCATACTCGCGGATAATGGCGTCGATCTCAATTTAACCTCACTGTTGATATTCTGCGCGGTGTTTGGATTTATCGGCTCCTTTGTCTCATTGCTGCTGTCCAAATTTATGGCCAAGATGTCCACCAAGACAAAAATTATTCAGCAACCTGCCAATGAGCAAGAGCGCTGGTTGGTCAGCACAGTTGCCGAGCTCGCCAAGAAAGCCGACATAGGTATGCCTGAAGTGGGCATCTTTCCCGCCCAGCAGTCGAATGCCTTTGCCACCGGCTGGAATCGAAACAAGGCCCTGGTGGCTGTCAGTGCCGGACTACTGGAACGCTTTGACCGAGACGAAGCTAAGGCTGTACTAGCCCATGAAATCGGTCATGTGGCCAATGGCGATATGATTACCCTGAGTTTGGTTCAGGGGGTGGTGAATACCTTTGTGATGTTCTTTGCCCGCCTGATCGGTTTTTTTGTCGATCGTGTGGTACTTAAAAACCAGCGCGGCTTGGGGTTGGGCTATTGGATTACCACTATTATTGCGGAGATTTTCCTCGGCATTCTCGCCTCCACCATAGTGATGTGGTTTTCACGGCGTCGTGAATTTTATGCCGACGCAGCAGGTGCCTCCCTCGCGGGACGCGGTGCCATGATCAAGGCACTGCAAAGACTGCAGCAAGAGACCGCGGCTCAGGTTGAAAATCAGATGCCCGACAC
>CAWLBR010000155.1:0-5216 GCA_963855085.1 Gammaproteobacteria bacterium | reverse complement strand
GTGATGGCCTTAATGGTTTAGATTTTGATGTGGCGGCTAAGATTACTGGCTCGCGCTTTTCTGTGATGCGCGGCGGTTTAGCCAGCCTGCACCGAGCCCTGACCCAGTTTATGTTGAATACCCATATCAATGAGCACGGTTATGAAGAGGTTTATGTACCTTATATCGTTAATCGCGAATCACTGTTTGGTACCGGTCAGCTGCCGAAGTTTGAAGAGGACCTGTTTAAGCTCGACGACGAGCGTGAGTTCTATTTGATTCCCACCGCTGAAGTACCGATCACCAATCTGTATCGCAATGAAATTGTCGATAGCTTGCCGATTAAGTATGTGTCTCATACGCCTTGTTTTCGCAGTGAAGCTGGCAGCTATGGTCGTGATACGCGGGGCATGATTCGTCAGCATCAGTTTGAGAAGGTTGAGATGGTGCAGTTTGTGCATCCGGATGAGTCCTGGGATGCGTTGGATTCTCTGGTGGGTCATGCGGAAGCGATTCTGCAGAAGCTTGAGTTGCCGTATCGCAGTGTGATTCTCTGTGGTGGTGATCTGGGTTTCTCTGCGGCCAAGACCATTGACCTTGAGGTTTGGTTGCCGTCTCAGGAAAAGTATCGTGAAATTTCATCCTGCAGTAATTTTGCCGACTTCCAGGCACGACGGATGAAAGCGCGTTTTAGAAATGCTGAGGGTAAGCCGGAGTTGTTGCATACAGTGAATGGTTCGGGTTTGGCGGTAGGGCGTACATTGGTGGCTGTGATTGAGAATTATCAGCAGGCTGATGGGTCGATTGCGATTCCGGCAGTGTTGCAGCCATTGATGGGTGGGAAGACTGAAATTCGTTAGGGCCAATGTACTGGATATACAAAAATCCTCTTATCTCGACAGAGCGTAGCGACGAGAGATCTCTTTTGAGTGTTGAGTAGTGGGTGTGGGCAAACCCATGCAGACCCTTTGCGATCGGTCCCATGGGCTTGCCAGTTTCAGCGTTCGCGCCACTCGCTTATGCTTTTCGCTACGAGCTTAGACAGGACGCTCTCTCAATTTGAAAATGACAGGTCCATAAGCGGGCCCTGATTGATCGCAAAGGATCTGCATGGTTTTGCTGGGAGATCGAGGGTGCTGATGGAAGATCTCTCACATGCGTTCGAGATGACATCATTGTAACGACTCGGGATGGCACCCAGGCCTGTCATCCTGAGCGCAGCCGAAGGATCTCCCGAACAGAGAGCCCAAAGTCTGAGTCTCTGCCAAGGTTGTGAGATCCCTCCACTGCGGTCGGGATGACAGTGTTGTAGCTGTCGGGATAACAGTGTTGTAGCTGTCGGGATGACAGCATTGTAGTGGCTCGGGATGGCACCATTGTAACGACTCGGGATAGCACACAGGCCTGTCATCCTGAGCGCAGCCGAAGGATCTCCCGAACAGAGAGCCCAAGGTCTGAGTCTCTGCCAAGGTTGTGAGATCCCTCCACTGCGGTCGGGATGACAGCCTTGTAGCGGCTCGGGATGGCAGTGTTGTAGCTGTCGGGATGACAGCGTTGTAACGGCTCGGGATGGCACACAGGCCTGTCATCCTGAGCGCAGCCGAAGGATCTCCCGAACAGAGAGCCCAAAGTCTGAGTCTCTGCCAAGGTTGTGAGATCCCTCCACTGCGGTCGGGATGACAGCCTTGTAGCGGCTCGGGATGACAGTGCTGTAGCTGTCGGGATGACAGTGCTGTAGCTGTCGGGATGACAGCATTGTCGCGGCTCGGGATGACAGCACTGTAGCGGCTCGGAATAACAGCGTTGTAGTTGGATGGGATGACTGATTGGGCAGTGTCATCCCGACAGAGCGTAGCGACGAGGGATCTCAATAAGGGATGCCCCACCAAACAATATTACTCAAATAGAGAACCCATGGATTACCTACCACTCTTCCACAACCTTAAAGGCCGTAATATCCTCGTGATCGGCGGCGGTGAAATCGCCCTGCGTAAAGTGCGTCTGGTGCAAGAAGCCAGCGCCATTATCACCATCGTGGCTAAAGACTTCTGCCCAGACCTATTAGAGATGGACGCCCGAGACAAGGAACATGGCTGCAATGGGTTAATCCTGATAACTGCCGGCTATGAACACCAACATATGCTCGACCTGCCGAATATCGTTATGGTGATCGCGGCAACTAATGACCGCGATCTCAACCGCCTAGTTTCCGAACACGCCCAGACCGCCAATATTCTCTCCAATGTAGTGGATGACCCCAAATTCTCCACAGTGATTTTCCCATCCATTGTCGATCGCTCGCCAATCCAAATAGCAATCTCCAGTGGCGGCGATGCACCTGTGTTAGTGCGTCTATTGCGCACCAGATTTGAAGCCTTATTACCTGCAGGCATGAGCAAACTAGGTTCACTGGCTGGTAGCTTCCGCGAGCGGGTCAAAGCCAAGTTCTCCAATGGTGCCGACCGCAAGGCATTCTGGGAAGAGGTCTTTCATGGGCCGATCGCCGAGCAGGCTTATGCCAATAATCTCGATGAAGCTGAGCGTATGCTGACCCACAAGCTTGAATCCACTGATGAATTTAAAACCGGTGAAGTCTATCTGGTCGGCGGTGGCCCCGGGGATCCGGATCTGCTGACCTTTAAAGCCCTGCGACTAATGCAGCAGGCGGATATAGTGCTCTACGATCGCTTAGTATCCCCAGAGGTGCTTAATCTCGTGCGCCGTGATGCAACGCGAATCTATGTGGGCAAAACCGCTGGCGATCACCCAGTCACCCAAGACAATATCAACCAAAAACTTGTGGATTATGCCCTCGAGGGCAATCGAGTGGTGCGCCTTAAAGGTGGCGATCCGTTTATCTTTGGTCGCGGCGGTGAAGAGATTGAAACCCTTGCCGAGCACGGTATTCCCTTTCAAGTGGTTCCCGGCATTACTGCGGCCTCTGGCTGCGCCAGCTATGCAGGCATTCCCCTGACCCATCGCGATCACGCCCAGTCAGTGCGCTTTATTGCCGGCCATTTACGCTCTGGCAAGATGGATCTGAACTGGCCAGAACTGGTGCAGCCCAATCAAACCTTGGTGTTTTACATGGGTTTGAATGGCATGGAGACCATCTGCGAGCAACTCAAGCAACATGGTTTGGATGCCCAGACACCGGCGGCGCTGATCGAGAAGGGCACCACTGACCGTCAGCAGGTGTTTATTGGTGATCTCGATACCCTACCCGAAATTGTACGTAAAGCCGGTGCCAAGGCGCCGACTCTGATAATTGTTGGTCATGTGGTGAGCCTTCACGACAAGCTGGCTTGGTTTAATGTAACGGAGAAAACACAATGACCACTGAATTTGATTACGACCTATTTGTTATTGGCGCCGGTTCTGGCGGCGTCCGCGCTGCCCGTATGGCAGCATCCAAGGGCAAGAAGGTTGCCGTGGCTGAAGAGCGCTATCTTGGCGGCACCTGCGTCAATGTCGGCTGTGTGCCGAAAAAACTGTTTGTCTATGCCTCCCAGTTTCCTGAGTCATTTCACGCCAGCAAAGGCTATGGCTGGTCTGGAGCTGAGGCGCCAACCTTAGATTGGGCTGTCTTGCGGGATAATAAAACGGCCGAGATCGAGCGCTTAAACGGCATTTACAACAATATGATCAATAACAGTGGAGCCGATCTATTTGACGGCCGCGCGACTGTCACTGGACCTCATCAGATTGAAGTGAATGGCAAAGGCTACAGCGCCAAGGCAATTTTGGTTGCCACCGGCGGCTGGCCCTATATTCCAGAATTTCCTGGTAGCGACCTAGCGATCAGTTCCAATGAGATGTTCTTTCTCGACAATCTGCCGAAAAAAGCGGTAGTGGTGGGCGGTGGTTATATAGCCGTGGAGTTTGCCGGTATTTTGAATGGTCTGGGTGTCGAGACTCACCTGGTCTATCGCGGTGCCAATCTGCTGAAGTCCTTTGATCGCGAGATGAGCGACAAGGTGACCGAGGGTATGGTGGCCAAAGGGGTGCATATGCATCTGAGCACCCAGATCAATGAAATTGTTAAGACCGACGGCGGTCTCTCGGTGGTGCTGGATAACGGCAGCAGCTTAGATGCTGGGCTGGCTCTCTATGCCACAGGTCGTCAGGCGAATACCGCTGGGCTAGGCCTTGAGCACACCAATACTGTATTGCGCCCCAATGGCTCTATTGTGGTGGATGATAACTTTGCTACCGGCGATCCCAGCATTTATGCCTTGGGGGATGTGATCGATCGGGTGCAGCTTACGCCAGTGGCGATTCAAGAGGCCATGGTCTTAGTCGATCATCTTTATGGCGAGGGCCTTGCGCGGATTGATTACGGGGATATCCCCACTGCGGTGTTCTGTCAGCCTGAACTGGGCACTGTGGGCCTTGGGGAAGAGCAGGCCAGAGAGGAATACGCTGATATAGATGTCTATGTATCGGACTTTAAGCCAATGCTACAGACTCTGGGTGGCGGCAACGATCGCATTACCATGAAGCTGGTTGTGGATAGCGCTTCTGACCGAGTTGTAGGCTGTCATATGGTCGGCGAACATGCAGCTGAGATTATTCAGGGTATGGGTATTGCGCTAAAGGCCGGTGCCACCAAGGCGCACTTTGATGCCACTGTGGGTATTCATCCCTCGGCAGCCGAAGAGTTTGTCACTATGAGAGAGAAGGCACGTTAAGTCTCATAGCGATTAATAACAACGCCTTAGCGGCATTACTTAATGTGACTAGATAGATATTAGAACTGACTTTTCGCCCGCTCAAGTAAACATAGGCTGACGTATTTCAGATCATTAAGCGTCTTGATACTGTCGGCCTTATTCTGATTAACCACCACTAACAGCAGTGCGTGGTTAATCTCGAGAAACCCACGGCCGAGACGTGATAGCTCAGCAGGGCGCTCGGCCACTTCTAGACGAGCAAACATACGCGCCATAGAGGTAATAATCAGCTCATCGTGAGCCGTATCCAAATCCTTTAGTTCCGGCACACCAAACATCGCCTGCACCAGGGGTAGCAAACCGCGCTGATTGGTATAGGCCAAGAGCATGCGCTCCACGGCTTTGTCGACAAACTTCTTCAGACTCATGGTTTCCAAGAGCTCAGCCTCTAACTCCTGCAATACAGTGTCAATCTCCCCCAGCCACTGCTCTGCAAGGGCATAGAGAATCGCGTATTTGTTGGGAAAGTAGTGATATAGGGTGCCCACAGACATCTCTGCGCGC
>CAWLBR010000154.1:0-5223 GCA_963855085.1 Gammaproteobacteria bacterium | reverse complement strand
TCATCGTGATGCAGCCGGTACGATCGCGCAGCGCCCCAAGGCCGGTAATATGATCGGCATGGGTATGGGTATCTAGGGCTACGGATAATCTGAGATCTAACTGTTCAAGTAGCATCAGGGTTTGATCCGTACTGCCCAGCACTGAATCAATTAGTATTGCCTGTCGTGTAACTTCATCCCCAAGCAGATAGCTATAGGTGGATGACTCTGGGTCGAACAGCTGTCTAAAAATCATTGTTAAATCACTCCATTGATTAGTTTATTGGCCAGGGTTATTACTGCGATAGCAATTAGGGCCAGCGCAAAGAGCTTCTGTAATTGCGGGCCTGCAATTCTGTTTGCGATCAGACGTCCGCCTAACATTCCAAGCAAGCCGCCGAAACAGACCTGCCCCAAAAGCAGCCAGTCCAAACTGTTATTGCCTGCCGCAAAGCTGGCAAATCCAGCGCCGCCGATCACGCAAATAATCAGCAGCGATGTGGCCACTGCCTGACGCATAGACACCTGGGATATAAACAGTAGCGCCGGTACGATTAAGAAGCCGCCGCCGACACCAAAAAGGCCACTCAATAATCCCACCGCTAAACCACAGCCGATTAATGCGGCAATGCATTTGTAGCTGGTATCGAATTGATCGTCTGGGCTAAACCGACAGATCGGTTGTATCAGGTCATTGTCGGCAGTATGACTGGAGCGAACTATGTTGGCTTGCTCGGGTGCGGTGACTGTCTGACGCCACATAATGCCAGCGATAATAAATGCTAGGGCACAGAAGCCCACAAGCAGAAACATGGGGGGCAATTGGGCGCCAAGCTGTTTGCCGATAGGAGCAACTATGGCGCCGCCCAAACCCAGACAGATGGCCGGAACCCATAAAATATATTGGGCGCGCCAGTTACTGACTGTTCCGATTAGAGCGCTCACCGCCACCGCACCCAGGGCGATACCAATGGCGTCGTTAATCGGCAGGCCAAGCAGTAGCATCAGCAGGGGTACGGCAAAGATTGAACCACCGGCGCCGGTCAGCCCCAGCACTAGTCCAATCACCAGACCTATAAGTACTGACATACTTAGTTATTCCACGGCATACGTGCGAGCACCATACCCATGCCGCAACTGTCCGTAACACCGGCGAACACCAGACCCGCTCCCACAAAGGCGGAGAGGCCATAAAAACCGGGGTTAACAGTAAAGCCAAGCATGACGCCTAGAACCACCAGTGATCCGGCGGCAATGCGCACCTGACGCTCGAGGGAGATAATATTGCCGCTGCCTTTGGCTATATCAATACCTAACCCTTTTAAGGCATTCATACCGCCCTCGATAATCACCAGTTGGTTGCCTAGATCAGTCTGCAGTTGCTCCGCCGCTCGGGCTGCGCGCTGGCCGCTGGCGCAAAGTAAATACACTGGCTGGCTTGAGTCATGGCCTTGCTGTTCAAGGTAAGCTTTCACTGCAGCGCTGTTTAAATCCTGTAGAGGGAAATGGGCGCAGTCCGCTAGGGATTCACTATTAACCTCGGCATGGGTGCGGACGTCAATTACCCGCAATTGACTCTCGGGGGCCTGTTTCTGTTGCTTGAATTCCTTGGCAGAAATAGTAATTGTTGACGTGTCTACTGGAGTGTCTACTGGAGTGTCTGCTGACGTGTCTACTGGAATGTCTTGTTGAGTGCTCATGGAATATCTCCGCTGGCTTCTTATTAAAATGCGCTCTAATTAGAGTGCGGGACAGTAAATAGACTTTAGTACAGTAATGATCTGTATGGCTTCGTCGCCGCGCAGGCTATAAAAAATGGTCTGTGCCTCCCGTCGAGTTTGGACTAACTCAGCTTTACGCAATGAAGCTAAATGCTGTGATAAGGCAGATTGGCTAACACTGGTTATTCCATTGAGCTCTGTTACCGAGAGCTCGCCATTAATCAGGGAGCAGAGAATCATAAGGCGATTCTGATTGCTGAGCTGCTTGAGTAAGCCTGCTGCTTCTGCGCTGTGTTTTTGTAGCTCCTGCAGATCTGCCAGTTGAATACTTTTAGTCATTCTATTGCCGCTCTGTAATATCCACATTAGAATATTCTACATTAGATATTGTTAAATTAGAAGAGTCTAATATAAAATAGGCTTCCTATTCATCCTTAGGCGCTAAAGCTTCAGGTTACTTATGCAGAGTAAGGTCAATCTTTCGGTTTATTTAGCCCTTGTAAAGGCCCAGTAAAATCGAGATGATCGACGCCGACCTTAACTTCAATGGCAGAACAAGATGATTAAACAGATACAGGCGTTTTTGATATCCTTGATAATAGCCACATTTTTAGTCGTAACCCACACCACAGCAACCAATCTGATCTGGCTGCAAAGCATCAACATGCCTGTGGATTTGCAGCTTGTTCTGTCGACCATGGCCACAGACTTAGTGGATATGAACTCTAGAGGGGCCTTTCCGACCATTGCTTTGATCTTCGTTGGCCTATTAATCGCCTTTATCACGGCGCGGATTATTGCCATCTGGAGTTCGATCAAGAAACCCTACCTTTATGCCCTAGCCGGGGGTGCAGCACTCTTGGCCATCGTCGCCTTAATGCCATTGGCGTTTTATAACTTAGACCTAATTGCTGGCGCTCGCACACTGTCTGGCAAGGCTTATCTTGTTCTGGCTGGCATGATTGCTGGATATTATTTCGGTAGCCATCCACAAAAAGGGGATCCCAATGAAATTCATTAATCTGCGAATATTTTGCCTGAGTTTGCTGTTTTGCAGCAGCTCGGCCTTTACTAGTGACGAGAACCTTGCCCCTGAAGTCGAAATCGAAACTATTGCCGAGGGTTTAGATTATCCCTGGAGTGTGACGTTTATTTCCGCCGATGAAATGTTGGTCACCGAACTGTCGGGAAACTTGCGGCGGGTTTCCAATGGCCTATTAGATCCCACGCCTATTGTTGGCGTGCCGGAGGTTTTATTCGCCGGGCAGGGAGGGCTATCTGAAGTATTGATAGACCCCAATTTTGCCGATAATGGACTCATCTATCTCTCATTTTCGGCGCCTGACGCTGACAAGCCAAAACTCAATCGGCTGAATGTGATTCAAGCGCGCCTTGAGGGCAATGTGCTTGTGGACCACAAGACCCTTTTCCAGTCTGATCCCCCACGCAGGACGGCGGCGCACTACGGTGCTCGACTGGCCTTTTTAGCCGATGGAACGCTGTTGATCACCTCCGGGGACGGGTTTAATTATCGCGAGCAGGCGCAGGCCTTAGATAACCACTTTGGTAAGATTTTACGATTGAAACCTGACGGCAGTATTCCCGAGGATAACCCTTTCACAACAACGCAAAATGCACTGCCAGAGATATGGTCTTACGGGCACAGAAATCTTCAGGGTTTAGTGATTGCTGATGATGGCACTGTCTATGAGCACGAGCATGGCCCTCAGGGTGGCGATGAACTGAATCTGGTATTACCGGGCAAAAACTATGGCTGGCCGGCAATTACCTATGGTGTGGACTACAGTGGTGCGATGATTTCGCCCTTTACTGAGCATCCAGGTATGGAGCAGCCACTGAAGTATTGGGATCCCTCGATTGCCCCCTCTGGGATGATTCTTTACAGCGGAGAGATGTTTCCCCATTGGCAGGGCAATCTGTTTATCTCTGCTTTAGTCCCCGGGGATGTTCGGCGTCTTGAAATGCAGGATAACCAGGTCGTTGAAGAAGAAATATTGTTCACTGAATTCGGCAGAATTCGCAATATTGTCTCTGCGCCAGATGGCAGTTTGATACTGGTTACAGACGGTGAAGACGGCAAGTTGATAAGAGTGAGTGCTAAAAACTAGACCCGGCACAATAAAACTTTAGGCTGTAATCAGGGCTTTTAAATCAGTCCGCCGTGCCCTTACCGATTGAAGTGCATTGGCGGAGGGCGCCAGCTCAAAATTTCAGCGTGAAAAATTTACACCGTACTCAATAAAATGCTGGTTTCACTATTCGCAATACCATCAATCAACCTAACCTCTCTTAATACCTTATCGAATTCCGCCAAACTCGAGGCTTGAATTTCGGCCACCAAATCCCATGCGCCATTGGTGGTATGAACCTTTTGTAATTCCGGCAGGCCGCGCAATTTACTGATGATTTTAGAGGTGGATTTCCCCGTCACTTCAATCAACATAATCGCCCGAATAGCGCCGTCGTCGACACTGGCACTGGCTCTGATAGTGAAACCAATAATGGCGCCGGTTGTTATTAACCGATCCAATCGGTTTTGTACGGTTCCTCGGGAGACTTTTAGCACCTGGGCCAACTGTGAAATGGGCGCTCGAGCATCTGTGCGCAGCAATGAAATAAGGTCTCGATCCAGTGAGTCGTAGCTCACCGCGCGGTTTTTATTGTCCATGGTTTCAGCTTGCGGTTATTGGCAGAAGGGGATTATGACTGACTATTGCCATAATTGACATTATCGGCCTGCAATATGCTAAAAAATCAAGCATATCTTGCAAGTTATTGCTATATCGCTTAACTCCCTATGCCTCTAACATCTTCCAGACTTAAGCGCCGTCAAGCGTATCTAACAAAAAGCGCCGTCAAGCGTATTTAACAAAAAGCGCCGTCCAGCTATTTAATGGATAGCCAAG
This sequence comes from Gammaproteobacteria bacterium, assembly GCA_963855085.1. Lineage (GTDB taxonomy): Bacteria > Pseudomonadota > Gammaproteobacteria > Pseudomonadales > Porticoccaceae > HTCC2207. The sequence goes on along the minus strand of CAWLBR010000154.1, from coordinate 596 downwards.
GGCTGTAACTGACACTGGAAGGTAAACTGTGATGAAAAACTTAACTGAAATCGATGCCAGCAGCATTTTACATCCGGCAACCAATGCCGATGATTTTGCCCGCAATGGATCGAAAATTATTGAGTCAGGCAAAGGCATTTACCTACGCGATCAGTCTGGTCAGCAGTTGATCGATGCCGTCGCCGGCCTCTGGTGTGTCAATGTGGGTTACGGGCGAGAAGAGTTAGCCGAGGCAATGCAAAAAGCCGCCATGGAGCTGAGTTATTATCATACGTTTTCGGGCATGTCGAACCGGCCCCAAATAGAGTTGGCTGAGCGTCTGTTGGAAAAAGCACCAGATGGTCTATCCAAGGTATTTTTTGGCAGTGGTGGATCCGATGGCAATGACAGCCTGATCAAAATTGTTTGGTACATCAATAATATTCAGAACAAGCCGCAGAAGAAAAAAATCATTTCTCGCTGGCAGGCCTATCATGGCACCTCTTTAGCCACGGCTAGCCTTACAGGTTTGCCCTCGTTCCATACCGCCTTCGATCTGCCGATCAATAACATTCTCCACACAGAGTCTCCTGACTTCTTTCGTCATGGCTTAGAGG
>CAWLBR010000153.1:0-5230 GCA_963855085.1 Gammaproteobacteria bacterium | reverse complement strand
AGATTCAATCGCGCCTCGATCTGCACCGCCACACTGTCGAGCAAGCGCGCACTGCGCTGTGGAGCTTTGTCGATGATTGCCAAAAGCACTCGGTGCGCTGTGCCCTGATTACCCATGGTAAGGGTGAGCACCTTGCGCGACCGGCGGTACTTAAAAGCTGTGTCAATCACTGGTTAAAACAGTTTGATCAGGTGTTGGCCTTTCATACAGCGCAGAAGTATCACGGCGGTCTGGGTGCCACCTATGTACTGATCAAAAAAGGCAGTGCTGCGCGGCAGAATACCAGCGAAAAACTCGAGCAGGCAGGACATTATAAGCCCTAGGCTGTGACGCTATTTCTGTCTCTGAGCCAGCAGCGGTGTTTGATCTTTTTCTTCGAAACCAGCGTATAGGCCCAATAATAACTAGAATAATCTAAGCCGCTGGGTCAACCTATGAATCTGTTTATGGGTCTCGACATACACCTTATGTTCGAGGCTGTTCCGCTACTCTTTTTAATCGCTGTGGGCGCCTGGTTGGTGAGCCTGGCGATTGAGGATGTCAGTATTGTCGACTACTTTTGGTCGTTGATGTTGCTGGGGAGTGCAGTTACCTATGCCTATCAGCTGGGGTTTGAAACTAGTCTCAATCCCGTCAATTTAATGTTTCTAACCATGATCGCTGTCTGGGCGCTGCGCCTCAGTGCGTTTTTGCTATTGCGTGGGCGCAATCGTGGAGAAGAGCGTCGCTACAAGGCCATGCGCAAAAGGCTATCGCCTAATTTTGCGCTTAAAAGCCTGCTTAATATCTTTCTGTTGCGAGCATTTTTGATCTGGCTGCTCAGCTCACTATTTGTGGTGGCCTTGAGCTCGGGGTCGAGTCTGAGCTGGACCCACTGGCATACAGTGGGCGCTGCTCTCTGGTTATCTGGCTTTGGGTTGCAGGCCTTAGCCGACCTGCAGCTGTATAGATTTAATCAGTTGGTGGTGCGGAAATCTGAGACATTGACCAGCGGTCTGTGGCGCTACTCTCGCCATCCCAATTATTTTGGTGAGTGCTGCGTCTGGTGTGGCTGGATGCTGTTTGCCATCCCCGCGGCAAGCGCCGCGACGCTGCCTTGGCTTTTGTTGGCGCCGATGATTATGATTGCACTGCTGTTAAAATTATCCGGTATTAGTCATATGGAGCGGGGCATCACTGAGCGCCGCCCCGACTACCGACAGTATATTGAAACCACTAGCGCGTTTATCCCTTGGAAGCCGGCGCAAAAAATAGGCACAGATCTATGATTCGCAGTGTATTGATTGTTCTCTTTGTATTCTCAGTTGGCCAGGTGGTGGGCATTGAATCTGGACCGGAATCTGAGGCTGCGAGCAAGAGAGTATTGGATTTTGCAGTGTTCTTAAACGACCGCGAAGTGGGTGAGCATAAGTTTGAACTGCTCGAGCAGGGCGAGTCGATCGACGTTTCATCCACCATGTCGCTAGATTTTAAGCTGTTTAAAATAAAGCGCATTAAGTACAGACACCAGGCCAATGAAATTTGGCAGTCGGGTTGTCTGGTGGCACTGCAGAGCGAGACCGAAAAACAGGGTAATGCCGTCGCCGTCGAAGCCAACAGCGATCAGACTGGACTCGTTATTCAGCGTCCCAAAGAGGTTGAAACCATTACTGGCTGTGTTCGTGGTTTTTCCTATTGGAACCCGCAGTGGTTGGAAGGTGGTTACCTATTAAATGCGGAGACAGGCATTAATGTCCCTGTAGAAATCAGTTCCCGGTTTTCCGAGCAGGACAACATTACTCATATAAAGCTAGCCCTACCTAAAGTCGATATAGATCTGCAATACGATGCCGCAGGTGATTGGCTATCATTGCAGACCAAGCTGTTAATAGGCGGCACACTGCGCTATCAGCGTGTCCTATAGTCTGAAAAAACGGTCAAAAACAGAGAGCGGACAAGATGAAAATAACTAGACTAACAACTGCAGCTATCTTGATGACAGTGCTCACCGCCTGCAGTAGTCAGCCGCCCATGGCCACAGTGGAAAAGGTCGATCTGCAGCGTTTTATGGGTGACTGGTATGTGATTGCCAATATCCCCACCTTTCTTGAGAAAGATGCTTACAATCCGCTGGAGTCCTATGCGCTGAATGCCGATGGCACTATTGCCACGACTTTTACCTTTAATGATGGTTCTTTTGAGGGCGAGAAGAAGATCTATCAGCCTCAGGGGTTTATTCGTAACACAGAGAGCAATGCGGAGTGGGGCATGCAGTTTCTCTGGCCGATCAAGGCTGACTACAGAATTGTCTACTTAGACGATGATTACCAATACACAGTGATTGGTCGCAATAGCCGCGATTATGTGTGGATTATGGCGCGCACCGCTCAGATCCCGGATCAGACCTATGGCGAGTTACGCGACTTTGTTATCGGCTTGGGTTATGACCCAGAGTTGTTGCAGAAAGCACCTCAGCAGGTGCGGAAGTAAGCGCCGCTGTCGGGTACCTGCAGCTGGGGGCGTGCACAAACTTAAAAGTTTGCCGCCGATGGTAGGAGATCCTTTCACAGGGTCGAGATAACATAAGTTGTTCTCGGAATGACTAATTGTATGTTGTCATCCCGACAGAGCGTGGCGACGAGGGATCTCAGATTCGGTTTTTGCCGCTATGCTGGGCATTGAAAGCTGGGTGCGAATAGACCCTGACCCTACCCTTGCGATCGGTCCCATGGATGCCATTATTTTCAGCGTTCGCACAACTCGCTGTCGCTCAGACAAGTGCTCTCTTTTTCTGAAAATAATGGCATCCATAAGCGGGCCCTGATTGATCGCAAGGTTAGGCTAAGGGTCTATCTGGATTATTGTAGTGCTCTGATGGACCTCTCTGATGGACCCCTCTTGGTGATCCTGGAACATTTTTTATTAATGTCATTTCGATTACTACTACTCTCATTCTGAGCGAAGCCGAAGGATCTTCCTGAAGCTGCCGAGTAAGCAGTAGCCCTAAACCTAAACCTAAACCTGGTCCAACACCCTGTAAATCCCGCTTACCAAGGTTGTCAGTTCTTCGTCGGTGCTGATATAGGGCGGCATTACATAGACAAGCTTGCCAAAGGGGCGTACCCAAATACCCTCGGCGACAAACTTCTTCTGTATCTCAGCCAAATTCACAGGCTCTTTCATCTGAATCACACCAATGGCTCCGAGCACACGAATCTCGTCCACGCTATCCAGTGCGGTGAACGCTTTTAACTGAGTGTTTAAGAGTTTTTCGATACGCTGAATATTGCCCTGCCAATCGCTGCTCAGCAATAGATCAATACTGGCATTGGCCACAGCGCAGGCCAGGGGATTGCCCATAAATGTTGGGCCGTGCATAAAGCAGCCGGCCTCACCTTCACAGATACCGCGACTGACTTCTTCGCTGCAGAGTGTTGCCGCTAAGGTCATATAGCCACCGGTAATGGCTTTGCCCAGACAGAGAATATCCGGTGAGATTGCCGCCCATTCGCAGGCAAATAATTTGCCGCTGCGGCCAAAGCCGGTGGCGATTTCATCGGCAATCAACAGTACATTGTGCTGATCACAGAGTTCGCGAACGCGCTTTAAATAGTGCGGCGAATAGAAGCGCATACCCCCGGCACCCTGAACAATCGGCTCCAGAATAACAGCCGCCAGCTGATTGCTCTTGCTGGAAATGATCTCGGCAAACTCAGCAATATCCTCTTCGTTCCACTCTTCATGGACGCCAGTCTGTGGTGCTGGGGCAAAATTATGCTTGGTCACCACCTGATCAAACATATGGTGCATGCCTGTCTTGGGGTCGCACACCGACATGGCAGCGAAGGTATCGCCGTGGTAGCCGCTACGCAGGGTTAAAAGTTGTGATTTCTCTGAGTGGCCCTGAGAGATCCAATATTGAAAGGCCATCTTGATGGCCACTTCAACCGCCACCGAACCCGAGTCTGAGAGAAATACCTTGTCCAGTCCCGGCGGCGTAATGGCCACCAACTTTTCACAGAGCTCCACTGCTGGGGCATGGGTAATACCGCCAAACATCACGTGACTGACTTTGTCGATCTGGTCTTTTGCCGCCTGATTTAACACTGGGTGATTGTAGCCGTGGATCGTGCACCACCAGGATGACATGCCGTCGATAAGCTCGCGGCCATCGGCCAATTTCAGGTAGACGCCTTTGGCGGAAACCACTTCATAGGCAGGTATGGGAGCGCTCAGTGAGGAATAGGGATGCCAGACGAATTGTTGGTCTTTTTGTAGCAATTCTGCATTTTGCTGCGGGGTTTTGGTGATGCTGTTCAAAGTTCTATGGACTCCAAATTGATTGATAACAGGGCCAGTGTTACTAAAGCCTGTCTACAGAAATTGTGCTTTCGGCGAGCACTGCCTCACGAGGCTGTTACAAGGCTACTTTAGAACTGTTTTAGAGCTACTTTAGAGCTACTTTAGGACTACTTTAGACAGTCTAGAACAATATTTTCACCTTAAAAACAGAGTCAAACGGAGTTGTTTATGCAGCGGTTCAAATTATTCTTGATCGTCCTAATGGGTCTTTCTTGCGCATCAAATGCCATAGCCAAAAAAGACTGGGCTATGTGGAATAGTAGCGACGAGACCAACGCTGCCATTATAGATCATTCAACCTTTGATGGCTTTTTAAAAATCTATGTGGTGAGCAACCATCCCTCGGGGATTAACCGCTTTCGCTATGCTGATGTCTCTCGTCGTGACTCCAGGGGGTTGGATAAATATATTGCCAAGATGGCGTCCATCGACCCCCGAGATTATCGCAAGCTTGAGCAGAAGGCCTATTGGTTGAATCTCTATAATGCTCTGACGTTGCAAGGGCTGCTCAAGGCCTATCCCGTGACTTCTGTCGAGCGTGACAAGAGTAGTCGTAAGCGTCGGGTCACCGTGGCTAACAAGAAGTTGTCAGTGGCGGATATAGATCAGCGGATTCTGCGGCCTGTATGGCAGGACTACAAAATGGTCTTTGGTCTCAGCTGCGCTTCGGTTGGCTGTCCGGCGATTCATGCTCAGGCGTTTACTGGGGCCAATACTGATAAGTTACTAAAGCAGTACGCCCGGGAGTTTATCAATCATCCCCGGGGTTTGACTGTGTCTAAGGATGAGCTGCGGGTGTCGCGGATTTTTTCCTGGTACCGGAATGAGTTTGGCGCTGGCGACGGCGATCGGCAGTTGATTCGTTTGTTTTCGCATTATGCTGAGGACA
>CAWLBR010000152.1:0-5301 GCA_963855085.1 Gammaproteobacteria bacterium | reverse complement strand
TATCGGCACCGATCTATTAATGAAGGCGATGCGCAGCAAGTGGATTGAACCCGTATGGATGGTCGGCATCGAAGAATCAGAAGGCATCCGTCGCGCTCGGGAATTTGGCATGAAAGTATCCAACACAGGTGTCGACGGTCTGGTGCCTTATATTATCGAAGATGATATCCGCATCGCATTTGACGCCACATCAGCCTACGTACATGCAGACAATTCAAAGAAAGTGAATGATCTGGGCGTTATAATGATCGATTTAACGCCTGCAGCCATCGGTCCTTTTTGCGTGCCTCCGGTCAACTTGCAGCAGCATGCGAGACAACTAGAGATGAATGTCAATATGGTCACCTGCGGAGGACAAGCAACCATCCCCATAGTAGCAGCGGTCTCGCAAGTGCAATCGGTCACCTACGGTGAAATTATCGCTACTGTTGCTTCCAAATCAATCGGTCCCGGCACACGCAAAAATATCGATGAATTTACGCGCACCACCGCCGCCGGTATCGAACAGGTAGGCGGCGCCCAAAAGGGTAAAGCAATTATTGTCGTCAACCCTGCTGAGCCACCTTTAATGATGCGCGACACCATTCACTGCCTCACTGAAACTGAACCAGATCAGGCTGCGATCATCGCTTCTGTTCACGCCATGGTAGAAAAAGTGCAGCAATACGTGCCTGGCTATCAGCTGGTTAATGGCCCTATTTTTGACGGCAACCGCGTCACTATTTTTATGGAAGTTCAGGGACTTGGTGACTTCCTGCCCAAGTACGCGGGCAACCTAGACATCATGACCGCAGCGGGTCTGCGCACTGCCGAACTATTTGCAGAAGAAGCCGCCAGCGGCACCATTCAATTACCGGCACGTGGCTAACTGGGAGAGAAACAATGGATTTAACTGGAAAGAAAGTCACCCTGCACGATATGAGCCTGCGCGACGGCATGCACGCCAAGCAGCACCAAATTAGCCTCGATGAAATGGTCTCTATCGCCACAGCGCTTGATGAGGCTGGTATGCCATTAATTGAAGTGACTCACGGTGATGGACTCGGCGGCACATCAGTCAACTATGGCTTCCCCGCGCACAGCGATGAAGAGTACTTCAGTGCGGTGATACCTAAAATGAAAAACGCTAAAATTTCAGCGTTATTACTGCCGGGCATCGGCACTATCGACCATTTGAAAATGGCAGTAGATCACGGTGTATCGACTATTCGCGTGGCTACCCATTGCACTGAGGCCGACGTCTCGGAGCAGCACATCGACATGGCCGCCCAGATGGGATTAGATACGGTCGGCTTCCTGATGATGGCGCATAAAGTCAGCGCTAAAGACCTTTTAACACAAGCCAAACTGATGGAATCTTACGGTGCCAACTGCCTCTACTGCACCGACTCAGCAGGCTATATGTTGCCCGCCGAAGTGAGTGAGAAGATTGGCTTGCTGCGCAGAGAACTCGACCCAAGAACTGAACTTGGCTTTCACGGCCACCATAACTTGGGCATGGGTATCGCAAACTCTCTTGCCGCCATCGAAGCCGGTGCCAACCGCATCGACGGCTCAGTAGCAGGCTTAGGCGCTGGTGCCGGCAACACACCGCTAGAAGTGTTTGTCGCAGTATTGCACCGCATGGGCGTTGAGGATGGCATTGATCTTTATAAAATCATGGATGTTGCTGAAGATCTGGTCACGCCGATGATGGACCATATCATCCGTATCGACCGCGATGCGCTCACCCTCGGTTACGCTGGTGTTTACAGTTCATTTTTGCTGTTTGCCCAACGCGCCGAGAAAAAATATGGCGTCTCGGCTCGCGACATTCTGGTTGAGTTAGGTAGGCGTGGAACCGTGGGTGGCCAAGAAGACATGATTGAAGATTTGGCACTGACAATGGCCAAAGATCTTGGTCTATCACCCGAATGACTATCATTGATAGCCAATTGGAGACCACCGCCTCAAAAAACGATGCAGTGATTGAAAAATCTACAGTAAACAACTATGTCACTGTCTCGGTAAGTCGCGATGTAGTCGCTGGGCGCGAAGCCGATTATGAAGCATGGATCTCTGGTATTACCACAGAATCCAGTTGTTTTAGCGGCCATCTCGGCGTCAATGTAATCAGACCAAGTCTCGGGTCGCGTCGCTATACCATTATTTATCGGTTCGATAACATAGACAATGCCAAGACCTGGCAGCACTCTTCGCAACGCCAAATGTGGATGGAAAGAATTGATGGGATGATTGAGGGCGAAGGGAAATTTAAAACCGCTACTGGTCTTAAATTGTGGTTTGAATTTCCCCAAGTAGCCAGCGCTAAGCAACCCGTTAAGTGGCGGATGAATATTATCCTAATCGCGGTGGTGTATAACCTAATTATCGCACTCAACTTCATGCTAGCTCCTTGGATTGGCGATTGGGACATTCTCAGCCGCACAGCCGTCATGGTAACTATGCAGGTGCTGCTGATGACCTACCTAGTTATGCCATGCGTAAATCATTATGTTAAGAGTTGGCTCTATGTCTAATCATACTACCGCCGGTCAATGTACCCTGGCAGCCTTCGTCGGTCTGCTAGTTAGCTCAATAGCTTTCGCAGGTAACAACCTTGACGCAGAATTTAATCCGCTACTGAGCAGCTATGAAGCGACTAAACTCAGTGCGGGCACACGAATTGATAGCAGTAATATTGCTAGCTACAGGCAGTGGCTGGACGATTCCGTCGCCGACTTGATTGGCGATCAAGCACTAACTCTGACACTTGGTCCGTCTCTTGAAATACCGATACACCCGAACTACCGCAAGGCCAGTAAAGAAAATCTTTACGAAACGGCGATTGGCGATGCTCCCGGAGAACTTCTCGGCTATACCGGGGGTCGCCCATTCTTAAAACTAGAAGGCAGCGACCCTCAAGCGGGGTTAAAAGCAGCGTGGAATATGCGTTATAGCTATGCCCCTGACGAAACTGAAACAGAGCAGTTTAATTGGCACTATCGCGATATGCGCAAAGACAAGATGGAGCGCACTTTAAAAATGTATGGCGCGATTTTGCGTTACAAATACCGCCACACCGACAAGCCAATACCTGCACTGGCAAATAATCCCTCCAACCTCTATACCGCACTCTATCTTCAGGTCAAAGCACCGCAAGATATTCGCAACACACAGTTGCTGATACACCGCAATGAAGTCGACAGTGTCACCGAGCAGGCATGGATGTACATGAGTTCGCAGCGGCGTGTTCGACGCCTGGCCACGGGACAAAAAACTGATGCTTTCCTTGGCAGCGACATAATGATTGAAGATTTTCTTGGTTATAACGGTCGCATCATGGACATGGATTGGCAGTACTTGGGCAGTGACGAATTGCTACTGCCCATTTACGGTCACTCACAGCTCACCAGCTGGCAGGAGCCCCCAGACGAAAGCGGTTTTCAACTAATCGAATTCAGCGGCGCTGGCCACTGCTTTCCCAACGTTACTTGGCAGCTGCGAAAAGTACACCATTTAGAGGCCATCCCTCGAGATCCTAGCCACCCGCTATCCAAACGACACTACATAATTGATGCCGCCACCTATGCGCCGCTGCTCAGCCGTATCTATGACAACGCCGGTAACCTTTGGAAAATAAGCATTGTAGCAGCCAGCTCTTCAGCGCTACATCGTCCAGAGAGCCGAGCATGGCAAGGATTGATGACCGAGGCTGTAGGCATGATTGATCTCCAGGCTGAACATTGCACAACACTCCAATTAAAAAGTCGTATTGCAATAACGCCGCTGCGCCACCGCCAATTCACTACTCAACATATGCGCACCCAAGGTCGCTAATCGGCTAGAAATCTACTCGAACAAGGAATAACGCAATGAACAATATTGATGTCAAAGTCTACTTTAATTTTCGCAGTCCATACTGCTATCTGGCTTCCAAAACTATGTGGTCAATAATTGATGATTTCAATGTCAATATACTCTGGCGCCCTGTAGGCGGCTGGGATCTGCGGTCACCTCCGGAACGCGCCAAAAGCAAACTGCCGATTGCTCGCCAAGATATGAGCCGCTTCGCGCGTCGACTAGGAATACCTGTGATACCACCGCCAGCCGATACAGAGCCCACCGCGGCAGGCGCCGCATCGCTCTATGCTCAAGAGCAAGGTGTGCTGCGTGAGTATATTGTAGAGACGATGCGCATTGAATGGGCTGAAGGCCAGAACATCGGTGAAGAATCTGTATTACGCGAAGTCGCCAAGCGCCTCAATCTAGATGCCGATTTGGTCATCACTGCGTCAAAGAACCCTGTCTATCTAAGTACTCTCGCAGCCAACGCCGCAGAAGCATCTACAGATGGTGCTATTGGTGTGCCCTCTTTTATCATTGGAGAGGAAATCTTTTGGGGGCAAGATCGTATCGATTTTGTTTTAGAGAAACTGACGGAATTACGCGCTGCTAAATGCTGAAACAAAAAAAGGGGATGCTGAGGTTAATCGTATTTCAGGTTGAATTACACTTCGAAATAGGTAAATCACTCAGCCATTAAACTGACCATAATGCCTATATCGCCAAAAGCCTCTGATCAGGCTTATGTACAGGACATTACGTACATCTGGACACAGGAAGGCTGGCTGTATTTAGCGACTGTAATCGACTTATATTCACGGCGCGTTGTTGGCTGGAGCATGGGATCAAGAATGACAGCTCAGTTGGTCTGTGATGCATTAAGAATGGCCATTTGGCAGCGCCGACCCAAAGCCGGCCTGCTTGTTCATTCTGATCGTGGATCGCAGTATGCCAGCAACGCATATCGCCGTTTGTTAAAGGCCCACGACTTTGTTGGCAGTATGAGTCGTAAGGGAAATTGCTGGGATAACGCCGTGGCAGAGAGCTTCTTCGGCAGCTTGAAACAAGAGCGTGTGCAGTGGCGCAACTACCAAACGCGTAACGAGGCGCAACAGGATGTCATGAACTACATTACCATGTGGTACAACAGCCTCAGGTTACATTCATATTTGGGCTATAAATCGCCAAATCAGTTTGAATTTGAGATGCAAATACCGAGACTAGAATTAAAGAAAGCCTCTTAACTGGGTTGTACTAAAAAGCTTGACCAGGTCATAATCTCATTACCCGCCCAAAGGGGATTACAAACTACTCATGATTTTTATCCAATCGATCGGACTTATATTTTCCGATTGATAAAAATTGGGAAGTTTTTTTTAAAATTAAAATATAACTATTATCTAGGATAAAGTTTTGGAAAACATTTACAATTATATAAACAACATGAGTCAAGACTTGCCAGTAGATGTTTTGTTG
>CAWLBR010000151.1:0-5442 GCA_963855085.1 Gammaproteobacteria bacterium | reverse complement strand
GGCGATATTCGCTTGACCAGTGAGGCGCTTAAAGCGGCGCTCAGTGAAGGCATCCGAGATGCGGGAGCAGATGTCGTTGATATTGGCATGGTCGGCACAGAAGAAGTCTATTTTGCTACCTCTTATCTGAATGCCGATGGCGGCATCGAAGTGACTGCCAGTCACAACCCGATTGACTACAACGGTATGAAGCCGATCCGCGAGGGTTCTAGACCGATTAGCTCAGACACGGGACTACTAGATATTAAGCGCCTTGCCGAAGAGAATAAATTTCCGGCCATTGATGTGGCTGCACGCGGCGAGTATAAACAACTCTCAATCCTCGATCCCTATTTGGATCATCTACTCGGTTATATCGATAACAGTGCAATTACGCCGCTCAAAATAGTGATGAATGCCGGCAACGGTGCTGCTGGTCATGTGGTCGATGCGATCGAGAAGCGCTTTGCTGAACTGAAGCTGCCCATAGAGATTATTAAGATCTTTAATGAGCCAGATGGCACATTCCCCAATGGCATCCCCAATCCAATCCTCCATGAAAATCGCGCGCCGACTATTGATGCTGTGTTAGAGCACAAGGCTGACATGGGCATTGCCTGGGACGGCGACTTTGATCGCTGCTTCCTGGTGGATGAAAAGGGCAACTTTATTGAGGGCTACTATATTGTTGGCCTGCTCGCTGAAGCATTTCTGCTAAAGAATCCCGGTGCCAAGATTGTTCATGATCCGCGTCTAACCTGGAACACCATTGATGTGGTCAAAAAAGGCGGCGGCGAAGCAGTGCAGTCAAAAACAGGTCATGCCTTTATTAAAGAGCGTATGCGTTCAGAGGATGCGGTTTATGGTGGCGAGATGAGTGCTCACCATTACTTTAGAGATTTCTTCTACTGCGACAGTGGCATGATTCCTTGGCTGCTGGTAATGGAGTTGATAACCCGCAGTGGCAAGCCGCTCTCTGCGTTAGTCGATGAGATGGTGGAAGCTTATCCCTCCCCAGGTGAGATCAATCGCAAAATTGCCGATCCCGCCGCAGCCATACAGCGCGTGCGCGAGCACTATCAGGCCAGTGCGCTGCTTGTCGACGAGACCGATGGTATTTCAATGGAGTTTGCTCAGTGGCGCTTTAATTTGCGCATGAGTAATACCGAGCCTGTAGTGAGGCTCAACCTAGAAACTCGTGGAGACAGGGTTCTGTTAGCTAAATACGAGCAAGAGCTTCTTGCGCTACTCGATTAAGATGCTTTTTAGTTGATCAATTTAGCAAGTCGATAAAATTTTACAGGATGGTGGCTATGGAAAGCTGGTTTTTGGTTCAGACAAAATCCAAGCAGGAAAGTAGGGCAGTTGAAAATCTTGAGCGCCAAGGCGTCAATTCATTCTGCCCGATGATGCGTATCGAGAAGCTCTCTCGAGGCTCGCGGGTGGTCAAACTGGAGGCGCTGTTTCCCGGCTACCTGTTTGTTAATTTTAATCAGGAGTCAGTCTCCTCAACTACTATTCGTTCTACCCGGGGTGTCAGCCACTTTGTCACCTGTGCCGGAGCGCCAGTTAAAGTCCCTGAGTTGCTGATTGAACAGCTTATGCAGCGCACAGATCCGACTGAAGATGAGCTTGTTTCCAACCTGCCCAGAGAGGGAGACTCACTGCAGATTGTTGAGGGTCCTTTTCGCGGACTCAATGCAGTATTTTCTCAGCCCGATGGTGATCAGCGAGCTATAGTATTAATCAATCTACTCAATCAACAGGTTTCGGCATCGCTGCCGTTCGCCAGTCTGGTGACCGGTGAAGGAAGTAGCCAATAAGTTAGATCATGAATCGGTATTAGGCATTAATACCGTAGCGCTAAAAATAGCGAATGGAAGCAGCACAACATTACAGGGAATAGTATATGAACAACAGGCACAGCTCTTTTTTGCTCTACCTTGGGATAGCTCTGATGTCATTTTGCATCACAGCACAGGCCCAGCAGGTATCTCTTGAAGCAGCCAGCGAAGGTTTACAAGAAGCGCGTGAGCTCTGTGAGAGCATTGGCGAGCAGGAAAAAAGGCTAGCCAAAACAGCGGGTTATGATCTCGACAAGCTGTGTGGCAGCCTTAATCTAATCGAATTTCCCGGTCTTGACGAGGCACAAGAGCCTTTAGTCACGCCGCGTAAAGAACAGCAGTTCGCAACAGACACTGATGTTCCTGAGCAGGTAGATTCGATTAAAAGCCAGTCGCCGCAGTACCGTTCGCTGACGGGTATGCTGCAGCCATTTGGCTATGATCTTTTTGCCGGCGAGCCCAGCGATTTTGAACAAGCATCGCGCATTCCCGTCTCGCCAGACTATTTACTGGGTCCCGGTGACACCGTAGAAGTAGGCTTCTATGGCAAGCTCAATAATTCACATAGTCTCGAGATCAACCGCGATGGCTCGATCGATTTTCCGAACTTGGGTCCGATTAACCTTGCCGGCATGAGCTTTAGCGACGCCAAGCAGTTACTATTACAGCGTATTGAACGCGAGATGATTGGTGTCGAGGCGGGCATCAGTTTGGGCGAGCTGCGCTCCATTCCATTCAGGTGTTTATGCTCGGCGAGGCCTATAAGCCTGGCACCTATACGATCTCGGCGCTCTCAACCATTACCAACGCACTGTTTTTATCTGGCGGGCTCAGTGATATTGCTTCGCTGCGCAATGTGCAGTTGAAGCGTGGCGGCAAGCTTATCTCTGCCCTCGATCTCTATGATTTATTATTGCACGGCGATACCTCAGATGACGCACAGCTACAATCTGGCGATGCGATTTATATCCCCACAGTGAAACAGACTGCGTCAGTAGATGGCGCTGTGCGCCGTCCAGCGATCTATGAATTAAAGGGCAGTTTAACCGCACAGCAGCTAGTTGAGCTTGCCGGTGGGCTTGAGCCCAGTGCTTATAATCAGAGTGCGCGGATCAACCGGGTCGGTGATTCAGGGTTTATGCAGGTACTGGACTTGGACCTGACTACGGTAAAGGGGAAAAACACCTCGATCAAAAGCGGCGACCGGCTAACCATTGACACTACAGTAGAACAGCAGGAGCTCATTGTGACGCTCTCTGGGCATGTCCATTACCCCGGTGAGTTTTTGTGGCGCGACAGTTTGCGCGTCTCTGATGTGGTGAAGAATATAAAAGCGCTCAAGCCCGATGCGGACTTAAATTTTGCGTTGATACGCAGGGAATTACCCCCAGTGGGGAAGATTGAACCTATATTTGTGGACCTGGGTGCCGTGCTGGCCAATCCTAAGAGTGTATTTAACCTTAAGTTTTTCCCCAACGACGAGTTAATTGTTTTTTCCAATGAGCAAGATCGTGCCGATCTAGTGCAAGAACTAGTGGAAGACCTGCGTTTGCAATCTAGGTCGGGAGAGATGGCGCGCCTTGCAACTATTACCGGAACAGTCAGATCTCCAGGCCAATACCCTCTGACCAAAGGCATGACGCTCACTCAGTTGATTGCAGCAGCCGGCGGTTTAAATGAAGGAGCCTATACGCAATTTGTCGAGCTCTCTCGCCATGACTTTAGCAGTGTCGAGAAAACCGCTGCGGATCATTTTAGTATTACTTTGGGCGAGGCATTTAGCGATCCTGAAAAAGATCCTAAACTGTCACCCTATGATGTGGTGGCAGTGCGCAGTATTCCAGAGTTCCGTGAGAATCTGAGCCTTGAAATAAAGGGCGAAGTCCGATTTCCCGGAAACTATACGTTTAAGCGCGGCGAAACCTTAGCTCAGGTAATAACCCGTGCCGGTGGATTAACTGATTTGGCTCATGCCGACGCGGCGGTCTTTACACGGGAGTCTCTCCGTGAACAAGAAGCCAAGCAGCTGGAAGACTTGCGCGAGCGTCTCAAGGCGGGTGTGGCTGCCAGTAGTTTAGAAAAAGCCAATGATGGTAAGTCGAGTTCGGCGGAGAATACCACTCGTATACTAGAACAGCTTGATAGCACTGAAGCCCTAGGGCGTCTCATCGTCGATCTCGGTGGTATCCTCGACGGCACGATGGATGATGTCAGCCTCAAGGATGGCGACCTATTAGTTATTCCAGAGTATCGGCAAGAGATATCCGTTTTGGGCGAGATTCAGCATCCCTCCGCACACCTCTTCAATCGGCGCTTAGACATTGCTGAGTATATTGAGCTGAGCGGTGGAACAAATCGCTATGCAGATAAAAAACGGATCTATATAGTGAGGGCCGACGGTTCCGTGACCCTACCGAAAAAATCCGGTTGGTTTAGGCATCGGCGCGCTTTAATTGAGCCCGGAGACACGATTGTTGTGCCGCTGGATGTGGGTCGCCGTCGTGCACTGACTGTATGGGGCGAAGCCAGCGCAATTATCTACCAGCTCGCACTAGGTGCCGCAGCGGTAAACAGTTTTTAACATAATAAACAGTATTGGAAACCTAGATGACAAAAGTAAAACATGCTAAGTCCGTTGTGTCAGTGTTATTTAGAACACTACTGTTACCTTTTATAGCAGGCATGATCGCCACTGCTGAGTTGGCCTCTGCAGATCCATGGATCGATACCCGCAACGCACCTTTGCGAGCTGATATAGAGCAGCTCTCTAGGGCGGGAATTATCAGTGTCCCGATTAACACCTGGCCGCTAATGTGGTCTGGCATTCTTAATGATCTCGAACGTCGTGGCACTGTCGATACTGCGGGCAACTTTTCACTGCAAAGCAGTTATGCTCGGGTACTGTCTGCTGGCAAGGCGGCAATGAGGGTCGATGAGCCGCGACAATCTGTGTCACTTTCGGTAGCCAGTGAATCTCAGCTAATTCGACATTTCGGTGATGACAGTCGCGAAGAGGCTCAAATTACCTTGCGCCGTAGTAGCATGAGCGAGCGCTTTGCTTACAATTTGGAAATTAGCAAAACAGCAAATCCATGGGATGGTGAACAGACCCATTATGACAACAGCTACTTCGGTGTGGCAGTCGGCAACTGGATTGCTATGGTCGGCAATGTTGAGCGATGGTGGGGGCCGGGTTGGGACAGTAACTTGATCCTGACTAACAACGCGCGGCCAACTCCCGGGATCACCTTGCAGAGAAATCACTCTCTGCCTTTTGAACTGCCCATCCTCGAGCACTTAGGGCCATGGACCACCAATATGTTTATCTCCAAGCTCGATGACGAGCGGCATATTGATGATGCGAATTTGGTTGGTATGAGTGTGGGTTTTCGCCCGCGGCAAAGTCTCGAAATCAATCTGCGACGTTCGGCTCAGTGGGGCGGCGAGGGGCGGCCACAGAGTGGCAAAAGTTTCTTTGAGCTGGTGACTGGTCTTGCCGATAACTGCGGTGACCCATCATGTAAAGCAGATGAACCAGGCAATCAGCTGGGTGGTATCGATTTTCGCTGGGATCTGCCCTGGTTCAATAGTTCGATTTACGGCCAGAGAGTGGGTGAGG
>CAWLBR010000150.1:0-5499 GCA_963855085.1 Gammaproteobacteria bacterium | reverse complement strand
CCGATTCGGGAAATCCTCGAAGTACATGCCGGCGGCATGCAAGACGGACTGCAACTGCGGGGTTTTTTGCCCGGCGGCGGCTCGACCGATTTCCTGGTGCCCGAGCACCTGGATTTAGCCATGGACTACAACGTCATTGGCAAAGCCGGAAGCCGTATGGGCACCGGCACCTTGATTATTCTCGACGATCAGACCTGTCCGGTGGGCATGGTGCTTAATCTGATTCGCTTCTTCGCCCATGAATCCTGTGGTTTCTGTACTCCCTGTCGCGAAGGGCTGCCCTGGACCCGACAGGTGCTGCAAGACATAGAGGATGGCCGCGGTCAGCTCGAGGATCTCGAGACCCTGGCCTATCAGGTTAAATATATCGGCGCTATGGGCAATACCCACTGCGCTCTGGCACCTGGTGCTATGGAACCGCTGCAAAGTGCCTTGAAATATTTCCGCGATGATTTCGACCGCCATATTAGCGGTGGTTGCTGTCCTTATGAGTCTTATAAGGCTCACCAGCACCAGCATCAGCAGATTGGAACAGGAGCCTAGATCATGCCGACGATTTTTGTAGATGGTCAAGAACTCCAGGTCAAAGAGGGCACCAATGTGCTCGAGGCCTGCCTCAGTGCCGGCATTGATTTACCCTATTTCTGCTGGCATCCCTCCATGGGTTCCATCGGCTCCTGTCGCCAATGTGCGGTGGTGCAGTATCAGAATGCTGAGGATACCAACGGTCGGATTGTGATGGGCTGTATGACACCGGTAAGCGAGGGTGCACGCTTCTCGCTCAATTCTGGCAGTGGCGCGGACGCTGATGCCGTCGACAATGCGGTTGATAAAGTGACCGACAAAGGCCGCGAATTTCGTCAGGCGGTGATCGAATCGCTGATGCTCAATCACCCTCATGACTGTCCAGTGTGCGCCGAGGGCGGCGAGTGTCATCTGCAAGATATGACCGTCATGGTGGGACATCGCGATCGCCGTTACAGAGGGTTGAAAAACACTCATCGCAACCAGTATCTCGGGCCGCTGATCAGTCATGAAATGAACCGCTGCATCACCTGCTATCGCTGCGAACGCTTTTATACCGATTATGCTGGCGGCACCGATCTCTCCGCTCAGGCATCCCACGATCATGTTTACTTTGGTCGCCATCAGGACGGGGTTCTGGAGAGCGAATTTTCCGGCAACCTAGTGGAAGTTTGCCCCACCGGTGTGTTTACCGACAAGCCCCTACTCAAGCAGTACAGTCGCAAATGGGATCTGCAGTCGGCGCCGTCGATCTGCACGGGCTGTGCCGTGGGCTGCAATATTTTGCCGGGAGAGCGCTACGGCAAACTCAAGCGCATACACAATCGCTATAACGATGAAGTTAATGGCTATTTTCTCTGTGATCGAGGACGCTTTGGCAGTGGCTATATCAACAGCGAAGAGCGGCTCAATTACGCTGGGGTGCGGGACTTTAATGGAGAATTTACCGCGATTAAGGCTCAGGAAGCCATCGAGATCGCGGCCCGCTGGATGAAGGCTAAGGAGGGAGGAAAGACTCAAAAAATCGTCGGCATTGGTTCGCCCCGTGCCTCTCTTGAGGCTAACTATTTACTAAGAGAGCTAGTTGGAAAGGAGCACTTTGCCGCTGGCTTTGGTGATCGGGAATCTCAGGTTGTACACCGGATCGCAGCAATATTAAAAACCACTAGAGCCAAGAACCCGTCGATTAAGCAGATGGAAACAGCCGATGCAGTGCTGATTCTCGGTGAAGATGTCACCCATACCGCGCCACGAGTCGCGCTGGGGTTACGTCAGGCGGTGCGCAATAAAGCTCATGAGTTGGCCAAGCAGGCGGGACTAGCGGTATGGCAGGATGCCGCCGTGCGCAACTTGGCTCAAGATCAGCGCTCGCCAATGATTATTGTCTCGGCGACGGAGACCCGCCTCGATGATATTGCCAGTCAGACTGTTTCACTGGCGCCCCAGGAGATTGCCCTATTTGGTCATGCGGTGGCCCGCGCTATCGCCGGTCAGCCGAGTGATGATGAGGCGGTTAACGAGGCCGCAGCAGCACTGAAAAATGCTCAGCGACCGCTGGTGGTCAGTGGCTCCAGCATGTTGCATAGCGCCATAGTCGACAGTGCCGCAGCGGTGGCCGATGCTCTGGCGGACCTTCTCCAAGCGGACAGCACCCTAGCTAATAGCACCCCAGCTGACAGCTCTCCAATTGACGGCCCTCCAATTGACAGCTCTCCAGTTCGCTGCAATAGCATGCTCAGCTTCTGTCTGCCCGAGTGCAATAGCCTCGGCTTAGCACTACTCAGTGAAGAGCAGGAAACCCTATCACGACTGCTTGACCGGGCTGATGAAATTGAGCTATTGGTGATTCTCGAAAACAATCTTAACCGCCGCCTCAGTGAGGAGCAGATCACTAAGCTGACGTCCTCCGGAATAAAAATTATTGCCTTAGAGCTGCTCGACAACGATCTGCTCGCCAACTGTGATCTGGTCTTGTCGGCGGCATCCTACGCTGAGTCTGAAGGCACATTGGTCAGCAGCGAAGGGCGCGCCCAGCGCTACTATCCTGTGTTTCCCTCAGCTCATGAACGCCTTGCCAGTTGGCAGTGGCTGCGTGATCTGGCCGCCGCCAGTGGTCACAGTGAGTTGGCAAAGCTACAACATTTTGATCAGATAACTGCGGCCTGTGGTGCCAGCAATCCACTGTTCGCTGCCCTTACCGGTGTTTCCCCGGACCATAATTTCCGCAGCCACGGACAGAAAATTCCCCGGCAAACTCATCGTGCCAGCGGGCGCACGGCGATCACTGCCAATGTCTCGGTACACGAACCTCTGCGCAAGCTCGATCCAGAAACGCCGCTGAGCTTTAGCATGGAAGGACTCAATCGCGACCAGCCGGCTTCGCTGACACCCTTCTACTGGTCTCCGGGCTGGAACTCCAATCAGTCGCTACAGAAGTTTCAATCCGAGGTGAACGGCCCACTGCGCGGTGGCCCTGTGGGTAAGCGTTTGATTGAGCCCCAGACCACTGGCATCAGTCAGTCGTCAGAATTTACGCCGCTGCAGGTTATGGCTGAAGGCAGGTGGCAGCTGGTGCCAATGCATCGTGTTCATGGCAGTGATGAACTCTCTGCCAGAACAGCTGAAGTTGCCGAGCTCGCCGGTGAGGCATTTATCGCTATAAGCTCGGAACTGGCCGCAAAGCTAGCGGTGGTTGATGGTGACGGTGTAAAAATTAATGTTGTAGCTGCTGCTGGCATAGACAGCCTTCAACTATCTCTGTCGGTGAAAATTATCGCCCGTGTGGCGGCAAACTGTGTCGCTTACAGTGCCGGTTACAACAGTACTCTGGCACTACAGCCGGGTGCGTTGGCGCAGCTGAGCAAAGATGCTCAATGGCAGCGAGCGACGCCACAATTAATAGCCAGTGATCGCAGCAGCTCTAAACACGCGCCTAAGAACCACCGCCCAGCCGCAGGTACAGAGGAACCGCGACATGTCTGAGTTAATGCCGGTATTACTGGCCCTGACCATTTTGGTTGGCGGCATCGCACTGGCCGCGATTATGACCTGGTGGGAGCGCCGTCTACTGGGCTTCTGGCAGGACCGCCTTGGCCCCAATCGCCTCGGGCCTTTTGGCATAGGGCAGGTGGCCGCAGATATGATCAAGCTGTTATTTAAGGATGATTGGGTTCCCCCCTTCGCCGACAAAGTGGTGTTTATCTTTGCCCCCACGGCCATTGTGGTGGCGATGATGATGGGTTTTGCTGTGGTGCCCTTTGCCCCCGACACCTACATTATCGACGTCAATATAGGCCTGCTGTTCTTTCTTGGTATGACCTCTCTGGCGGTTTATAGCGTGCTACTTGGCGGTCTCGCCTCGAATAATAAATATGCCCTGTTGGGCGGCCTGCGCTCGGCGGCGCAGATGGTCAGTTACGAAGTCTTTATGGGTCTGTCGTTGATGGGCATTGTGATGATGACCGGCAGCTTTAGTCTGGTGGATATAGTGGAAGCCCAGCGCGATGTTTGGTTCTGCTTCTCCCAGATACTCGGCTTGCTTGTGTTTGTGGTGGCCGGGATCGCCGAGAGTCATCGTCTGCCCTTCGATTTACCCGAGGCCGAGCATGAGCTCACAGCGGGCTTTCACACCGAATATGGTGGCATGAAGTTCGCCATGTTTATGCTCGGGGAATACCTGGGTCTGATTCTTATTTCCTGCATGATCACCACGCTGTTTTTGGGTGGCTGGTTTGGCCCTATGTTTATCGGTGATTGGCTGCCGCCCTTTGTCTGGTTTGGCCTCAAAGTGTTTTTTGTGATCTGTTTCTTTGTGCTGCTGCGTGCGGCGATACCCAGACCCAGATACGACCAGCTGATGTCTCTGGGCTGGAAAGTTATGTTGCCGATTACCCTAGTCAACCTGCTAGTGACCGGTGCGGTGCTGTTGTGGATGGAGGGAGCTTAGACGATGTTAAGTCAACTGCGAAGCATGTGGGAAATTCTCAAACACACCTTCACCAAGGCGGAGACGGTGCAGTATCCAGAGGAGCAACCCTACCTGTCACCACGCTATCGCGGGCGCATTGTACTGACTCGAGATCCCGACGGTGAAGAGCGCTGCGTGGCGTGCAACCTCTGTGCTGCGGTGTGCCCGGTTGACTGTATCGCCCTGCAAAAAGACACCCGCGAAGACGGAAGCTGGTATCCGGAGTTTTTTCGCATCAATTTCTCCCGCTGCATTATGTGTGGTATGTGTGAAGAAGCCTGTCCCACCTATGCGATTCAGCTAACCCCAGATTTTGAGATGTGCGAATACGATCGCCAGAATATGGTCTACGAAAAAGAGCATCTGCTGATCAACGGTGTGGGTAAGTACCCGGATTACAATTTTTACCGAGTCTCGGGCCTGCAGCGTTCCTTTAAAGATAAGGGCGAAGGCCTCAATGAGGCGCAACCCATAGATGTGAAGAGCCTACTGCCATGATGATATGTTTTGACTGCCAGAGGAGATCGCCATGCTTGAGATAAGCCTGTTTTATATTGCTGCCACCGTGGCCCTGGTGGCGACCATTCTGGCCATGACCAGAGCCAATGCGATTCATGCCCTGATCTATCTAATCGTCTCACTACTGGCAGTGGCGGTGATCTTCTTTCTGATCGGCGCACCCTTTGCCGCAGCTCTGGAAATTGTTATCTATGCCGGCGCCATAATGGTGCTGTTTGTCTTTGTGATTATGATGCTGAATCTCGGCGAAGAGGGGGATGCCCGGGAAAAGCAGTGGCTGAGTCCGGCGGTCTGGGCTGGGCCAACATTGCTGGCGGTGATTTTATTTGCCGAGTTGCTCTACATTATTTCTTCCGTGGAAGGTCCAGTATCCACCGCACAGGTTACCGCCAAACAGGTGGGCTTAACCCTGTTTGGACCCTATGTATTGGCGGTAGAAATTGCTTCCATGTTGCTGCTCGCCGGTTTGGTCGGCTCCTACCATCTCG
>CAWLBR010000149.1:0-5511 GCA_963855085.1 Gammaproteobacteria bacterium | reverse complement strand
CGGACCGGTAGTTCAGCTGGTTAGAATGCCGGCCTGTCACGCCGGAGGTCGCGGGTTCGAGTCCCGTCCGGTCCGCCACTAAAATAAATAAGGCTGCCTCGCAAGAGGTGGCCTTTTTTATTGCCTGAGGAAAATGACGGCGATGGTTTTCAGTGTACCGAAAGGCCGAGAGGCAACTGGTTGAGATCCCTCCACTGCGGTCGGGATGACAGGGTTTGGCGGTCGGGATGACAAGTTTTGGCGGTAGAGATGGAAGAATGGGTGCGGCCGAAATGGAACAATGGGTGCGGCCGAAATGGAACAATGGGTGCGGGCGGAATGGCACCCCACCCTGTCATCCTGAGCGAAGCCGAAGGATCTCCCGCCGCATTGCACCCAACCCCGTAATCCCCAGCAAGTCGCAGATACTGCTGCCAACTGGTTGAGATCACTCCACTGCGGTCGTGATGACAGAGTAGGTGCGGCCAGATAAACCGCCAGTCTGTGAACGGGCCCACCTAACCTCAGCCTCTAGAGATCTAAAATAACGCTTCTCCCAGCCAAACGCACCCCCATGGAAAAGCAATACGCGGTTTATATTCTCGCCAATCAAAACAACAATGTGCTTTATATAGGCTCGACTAGTAACTTAGAAAGTCGGCTCGCGCAGCATAGGCAAAAGTTAATCACAGGCTTCACTGCCAAATACAATGTTAATAAGTTGGTCTACTTTGAAATAACTAATGACGTGTATGCAGCCCTAGCACGAGAACGGCAGCTGAAACGCTGGCGGCGTGATAAGAAAGAACGCTTGGTTGAGAGGATAAATCCAAACTGGAGTGACCTGATGGAGATCCCTCCACTACGGTCGGGATGACAGGGTGAGTGGTCGGGATGACAGGGGGAGTGGTCGGGATGACAGGGTGAGTGGTCGGGATGACAGGGTGCAGTGGTCGGGATGACAGGGTGCAGTGGTCGGGATGACAGGGTGCAGTGGTCGGGATGACAGGGTGCAGTGGTCGGGATGACAGGGCGCGGTGGCCCGAATGACACTACACACTCTGCCACACTGAACGGCAAACTAACCGATTGAGGCACTCCAGACCCAAAATTCAGATTTGATAGCAGACTCGCCAATCAGTTAATATCAGCCCCTTATCCGCAACCACAATAAAAAAACAATCGGACTCTTCCTATGCCAGTAAAATTCGACCACCAATTCAATGCCTCCGCGGACGCACTATGGGCCATAGTCGGCACTCCAGATCGAGTCGATTGGGTTCCTGGCGCTGCCAGCTGCACATTTGACGGTGAAGTACGTTCACTGTCTCTGCCTGGCGCAGGGGATATCAAAGAAAGGATTTTAAGTCGTGACCCTGAACAGCGGACCATGGAATATTCGTGCTTTGAAACCCCTGCGCCACTGGAGTCTCACCATGCCAGCATGCAGGTGATAGCCAACGCAGATGGATGCCGTCTGATTTGGGAAACAGCTGTTACGCCTGTAGCGTTTGAAACCTTTATTCGCAGTAGTATGGAAGGCTGTCTTGAGAGAATCAGTGAAATTTTGAGCACATAGATCCGAGAAACCCTCCCAATCTGTCATCCTGAGCGCAGTCGAAGGATCTCTTGCCGCATTGCAGCCAACCCCGTCATCCCATACAGGTCTCAAATACTCTGCCAACCGGTTGAGATCCCTCCACTACGGTCGGGATGACAGAATATGGTGCGGTCAGGAATAACAGAACTTGCAGTGACTGGAATAACAGAACTTGCAGTGACTGGAATAACAAAACTTGCAGTGACTGGAATAACAAAACTTGCAGTGACTGGGATGACAGAACTTGGAGTGACTGGGATGACAGAACTTTGAGTGACTGAAATAACAGTCTATATTGCGGCCCGGATGACAGCGCTCTGTGGTCGAGCGACACTTTATAGCCTGTCATCCTGAGCGCAGCCGAAGGATCTCATCCAGTCAGCAGAAGATCCTTCAACTACGCTCAGGATGACAAACTAAGGTGCGCAGCAAGAAAAAAGGTTGTACCACGCTCCTAAGACGCCAAACTACGCTCACGCAACTTACCAATCTCATCGCGTACCTGAGCCGCTTCTTCAAATTCCAGATTACGCGCGTGCTGATACATTTTCTCATCAAGCCGCTTGAGCTCTTTAGCTATATCGCGAATCGCCACCGGCGCCTCGTCAATATCATAGCGCCCAAGCCCCTCAGCAACCTTTTTACCGCGCTTAGTCTTACCCTGTCCGGCATAAGCCCCTTCCATAATATCGGCAACGGATTTGGTGATACCTACAGGAGTCAGCCCATGCAATGCATTGTGTTCAATCTGTTTGGCGCGACGACGCTTAGTTTCATCAATAGCGCGGCCCATGGAACCGGTAATCTTATCGGCATAGAGTATCGCCTTACCCCGCACATGACGGGCAGAACGACCAATGGTCTGTATCAATGAGGTATCAGAGCGCAGAAAACCCTCTTTATCAGCATCAAAAATCGCCACCAGAGAAACCTCGGGCATATCCAAGCCCTCTCGCAGCAGGTTGATACCCACCAGAACGTCGAACTCCCCAAGGCGCAGGTCGCGAATAATTTCCACTCGCTCTACTGTGTCTATATCTGAGTGCAGATAGCGCACCCGAACACCGTGCTCGGCAAGGTAGTCAGTGAGATCTTCTGCCATGCGCTTGGTCAGCACGGTGATCAAAATACGCTCATTGGCGGCAGCGCAGCGATGGATCTCAGAGAGTACATCGTCCACCTGATTGAGCGCCGGGCGCACTTCAATCTCAGGATCGAGAAGACCAGTGGGTCGCACAACCTGCTCAACCACCTGCCCCTCATTAGCGGCCTCATAGCGGCTCGGTGTCGCCGAGACGAAAATCATCTGTGGCGCCAACCCTTCCCACTCATCAAAGCGCAGGGGGCGATTATCGAGGGCCGAGGGCAGTCTAAAGCCATACTCGACTAGCGTTTCTTTGCGCGAGCGGTCCCCTTTATACATGCCGCCAATCTGCGGCACGGTGACGTGAGATTCGTCAATAATCAGCAGCGCATCGTCGGGCAGATAATCAAACAGGGTAGGTGGTGGATCTCCCGGCGGTCGGCCAGAGAGATAGCGTGAATAGTTCTCGATGCCATTGCAGTAACCCAGCTCACGCATCATTTCACTGTCATAGCGCACTCGCTCACCAAGGCGCTGAGCTTCAACCAGTTTGTCGACTGAGCGTAACTGAGTGAGCCGCTCATCCAGCTCAACGATAATTTTATCCGCAGCTTCAACCACCGTGTGGCGCGGCGTCACATAGTGGGATTTTGGATAGACTGTATAGCGCGGCACTTTGCGCAGCACTTCGCCGGTCAATGGGTCGAATAGAGTGAGGTTTTCCACTTCATCGTCAAACAGCTCAATACGCAGGGCTTCGTAGTCCGAGTCCGCCGGATAGACATCAATAACATCGCCGCGCACCCGGTAAGACGAGCGGTCGAAGTCTATATCATTGCGCTTGTATTGCAGTTCAGCCAGACGCCGAAGAATATCCCGCTGATCAATTTTTTCACCGCGGGACAGATGCAGCAGCATCTTCATATAGGCCTCGGGATCACCCAGGCCATAAATAGCGGACACTGTGGCCACAACAATCACATCGCGACGCTCCATCAGTGACTTGGTGGCCGACAGACGCATCTGCTCAATATGGGAATTTACCGCGGCGTCTTTTTCAATAAAGGTGTCCGACGAGGGCACATAGGCTTCGGGCTGATAATAGTCGTAGTAAGAGACAAAATACTCGACAGCATTGTTCGGAAAAAAGCTTTTAAACTCGCCGTAAAGCTGTGCAGCCAAGGTTTTGTTGTGGGCCATAACAATAGTCGGGCGCTGCACCGCTTCCATGACTTTGGCTACGGTAAAAGTCTTGCCCGAGCCGGTTACGCCCAACAGTGTCTGGGCAGAAAGACCATTTTGCAGACCTTGAACGAGCTTTTTGATCGCCTCAGGCTGGTCTCCGGCAGGGGAGTAGTCGCTGACCACCGTCAGCGGTGGCATGGGTCGAAGATCAGCCACGCTTACTCCGCACTCAGGGCGCAGGGTGCCCTGCCGCTGCTCTTGGTTTTGCTACAGATAGCGGCGAAGTACTCGCGGTTTTTGCTTTCTAAATCAGTAATCAATCGCTCTATGCCCTGCTCTTCAATGGTCTCGCGGAATGCGTGTTTTTTGATCGACACATAGGTGATACCTTTAAAGCGAATATCCACCGCTTGCCAGATACCCTTCTCCCGATCAGTCTGTTTAATCAATACGTCTAAAACAATATCTGGTATCAGTGTCGACTCCATCAGAACCTGAACCCAACCCATGGTGCCCCGCTGATTAATCACTACATCGACAATACGAAACTGCTGACTAGAATAATTTTCCAAACCCTCAAAGGCGTAGCGCGTCAGAGTATCTCTGACCGCGCTTACCAAACCCTCTCGCTGGGGCGGCGTTAGAGCGTCAAAATGGGACCGTCCAATAAGTGCCCTGGTAGTGGAAGCAATATCCCACAGCGGGCGCAGTGTGCGGTCAATAAATACCTGGTAGGCGATAGGATCACCGAGATAGCGCTGCTTATCCATCGACAGCTGTGTTGTAATCGCTGTAAACAGCGGCGCGAACTGCTGCTGCACGGCTTGCGCCTGAGTGCTCTGCGGTGACTCCTGCGGTTCGGCGAGCAATGTTCCAGCCATCAGCCAAAGCAACGCAACGAAAACAGATTTATTTAACAGACTAGCGTAATGCAAAACGACATCCCTTCCATAAACAGCCGGCCAGAGGCCTTTGAGGCCAAGATTATACAGGCTATCAGAATTCAAACGAGATCTGAGCACGAAAATTTTAACCGGCACAGCGTCATCTTTACAGTCGCGTTAATAGTCCCCAATGCGTAACTTGATTGATCCACAACCAGAGATTAGCCACAAGCTGAAAATAGCCCTAATTAAGTACCCAGAAAATGTTGACTCCGCTCTCTATGCCACCTAAAATGCCCGCCTTGTCGTCACACAGACAATTCCGCCTTAGCTCAGTTGGTAGAGCAAATGACTGTTAATCATTGGGTCCTTGGTTCGAATCCAAGAGGTGGAGCCAAATTTAAGAAGGGCTGCAGAAATGCAGCCCTTTTTTTTGCGTTTGATTTAGCAGGATATAATCCCTGTAAACGACTGAAGGTCGCAGAATGGAAAAATCCTCGAGTAGATCAAGTCCCTAGCCCCCTCAATCACTAGATTCTGCAAAACGAAAAGCGCATAATTGCGCGCTTGGAAGGTCCTTCGAGGAATGAAAGGCGCGACCAAGACAGGGCATTAAACAGGGTACATCGCATACTCTGCGTATTAGTCACTATGCTTCGACTCAATCTGCTTCGACAGCACAGAACTGACGAAAAATCGGCACAGCGACACTCAAGAACCCAACGGAGAGGGCCTAAGGTTAAATGGAATTACTCATGGAGCAACACCGATGATTCAGT
>CAWLBR010000148.1:0-5594 GCA_963855085.1 Gammaproteobacteria bacterium | reverse complement strand
GTAATGCTTAGCAAGGTTGGCAGTTGCATGTTAACTCCGTTGAAGGTGATTGGACTTGGCTGGCTGTGGTATTTACTGGTGCTTGAAAGCGCAGTCAATTACCCCACTCATTGGATTTAAAATAGACCAAAGCAGAGCGCTTTACCTGTTTAACCGGCGGATCTCTGTTGTCTGAGATCAGTAGTACTCCGAAGTCCCATTCTTTCTAGTGGCAATCACGTCTGCGGGTTAAACTATCGGCACTAAAAACAAACAGCCGAATGGCTGATAACGAACTATAAGGGGAGAGACAGGTGACAACAGAATTCGATATGAGCGGCAAGGTCGCTATGGTTACAGGTGCATCCAGTGGTTTTGGTGTAAATTTTGCAAAAATCTTGGCCGCTCGTGGCGCCAAGGTGGTGGTTGCAGCGCGCCGTGTTGATCGTCTTGAGGCCCTGGTGGCTGAGATTCAAGCAGCTGGTGGTGAGGCGGTTGCAGTGGCTATGGATGTGACCAGTGCGGATTCGGTTACTGCTGCCTTTGATAAAGGCGAAGCGGCTTTTGGCACGATCACCGTGGTTTCAAATAATGCCGGCGTTGCCGATGGCAAAAGTGCGTTAAAAGCTGATGAAGCGAGCTGGGATTGGGTTGTAGACACGAACCTGAAAGGCGTGTGGATGGTGGCTCAAGAAGCGGCTAAGCGTATGGTTGCAGCTGGTGTCGGCGGAAGCATTGTCAATACAGCCTCTATCCTAGGGCTCCGTGTAGCCTTTGCTCAGTCGGTTTACTCGGCCTCTAAAGCCGGTGTAATTCAGTTGACCAAGGCACAGGCGCTGGAGTGGGGCCGCAAAGGTATTCGTGTGAATGCATTGTGTCCTGGCTACTTTTTAACCGAAATGACTGAGTCGCTGTTTGATTCCCCTGAAAGTGCCAAGTTTCTTGGCTCGTCGCCTCTGGGACGTGCGGGCAATATGGACGAGATCAGTTCGCCATTCCTGCTGCTGGCCAGTGATGCGGGCAGTTATTTGACTGGTGTTGCAATGCCTGTCGATGGCGGGCAATGTATCGGCAGTATGTAACAACCTTAATCAAACTGCACAGATGGAAATGTTATGAGCTTGCAAGATAATCGCCGTGAATATGATTATGGAAAATTAACCCGAGAGTCTTTGTCGGCTAGCCCCTTCGATCAGTTTACGCTGTGGATGGAACAGGCGATCGAGGCGGGTATTCAGGATCCCACGGCGATGAGCGTAGCTACCGTGTCTGCCGAGGGTAAACCTTGGCAGCGCATGGTGCTGTTAAAAGACTTTGACCAGCGCGGGTTTGTGTTTTACACCAATCTTGGCAGCCGCAAGGCTAAAGAGATCGCGGCCAACGGGCAGGTGAGTCTGCATTTTCCCTGGTTGCAGTTGGACCGTCAGGTGATTGTTGGCGGGCGTGCTGAGCGTTTATCCACTGTAGATGTGATGAAGTATTTTCTCAGTCGTCCCAAAGGTAGCCAGCTGGCCGCTTGGGCATCCAAGCAGAGCAGTCGGATTAATTCCCGTCAGGCATTGGAAACCCAGTTTGCTCAGATCAAAGAGAAGTTTGCTGAGGGTGAGATTCCATTGCCAGATTTTTGGGGAGGTTTTCGGGTGGTACCTGATGAGATCGAGTTTTGGCAGGGCGGTGAGAACCGCTTACATGATCGGTTTTGTTTTAAGCGTGAAGACACGCAGTGGGATATTGCGCGTCTGTCCCCCTAAAGAGACCGAGATTCCTGGGTCTTAAGTAGCATGATCAGACAGTCTCTGTGTTGCCAGAGACCGTCTAATCACCATTATAGATTCACGATTTGCTTTCGCTTGGATGCCACCGCAATCATGATATCTTTGACATCCTCGTTGTCGACGCCAGCATCAAGTAATACTCTTCTGAGAAGTTCTGCGACCTTCAAAAAATGATCCTCGCTGATCTGTCTGCCTATGTGGCCCCTCTTTAAGAATTCATCTTTGTAAACTTGATAAGGCTTGCCCATTGCATAGGCAAAGAATTTACATTGGTGCTCGATTAGATCGTTAAGCTGAGTATTCACGAAATAGGTTTTCAATGCAGGGCGGGCGTAGACTTGCGCATAGAACTCTTTAATGAGCTCACGCATCACATCTATACCGCCATATTTATCAAATAAGTTATCCATAATTTTTCCTATATTAAGCGCACTACCCTAGTGTTGAATTTACCTAAATAAAAGCATGGGTCCCGTTCTCAATCTGTGAGAAAAGTAAAATTAGTGTCGGATTAATGATAGGTTTATAAACTCTCATCACTCAGCATAACTATACATTAATGTATAGAAATAACAAAAAACCTGCCACAAGGTGTTAGCTCAGACGAACTTTGATTGATTTGATGCTGATGTCATGAGTTGCTTTGATACGCCTTGAATAAGGCTCTAGTACTTAATTGCTGAGATGATCAAACACCGCTCTCCAGCTGGTGTTTTTACCTTTATCTCGTCGTCGATGGATTTGCCAACCAGTGCCCGAGCTATGGGTGAGTCGATACTGATCCAGTTGAGCGCCGAATCAATCTCATCGGAACCCACTAATCTATAGACATGTTCGTCGCCACTGGTTTCATCTTCCACAGTGACCCAAGCGGCAAAAAATACTTTTGACGGGTCTCTGGGTTTATCTTCAACAATGGTCGCTTCCTCTATGCGCTTGGTGAGATAGCGCACACGGCTGTCGATTTCTCGCAGACGGCGCTTGCCGTAAATATAGTCCCCGTTCTCCGAGCGATCGCCGTTTTTGGCTGCCTCGTGAACTATATGAGTCACCTTAGGCCGTTCAATTTTCCACAGCTGATGAACCTCAGCACGCATCTTGCTGGCACCCTCTGGGGTGATATAGGGGGAGCTTTTTGGCGAGGGGGGTCGATAGCGGCCCATGGCTTAGGTTCCATCCGTTAAGTTGAATACATCAAGATAGAAGGCCAGTTCACTCTCCATGGCGTGAATAATATTGTCCGCCTTTCTAAAACCATGACCTTCATCGGGGAAGGTGACATGGGCCACTTTAATACCTTTGTCCTCCAGCAACCTAACCATCATCTCTGCTTGATTGGGGGGCACTACCCTGTCTTCTAAACCCTGTAAAAAAATCACTGGGCAATTGAGGCCTTCGGCATGGTGGATCGGTGAGCGTTCAAGGTAGATATCTCTGCGCTCGGGGTAGGGACCAATCAGGCTATCCATATAGCGTGATTCAAATTTGTGGGTGTCTTTGGCCAGGGTTTCCAGGTCGCCAATGCCGTAGAGACTGGCTCCCGCCTGAAAGGTATTGGTAAAGGTCAGGGCCGATAGCACTGTGTAACCACCGGCACTGCCGCCACGGATCAAACAGCGCTGGGGGTCGATCATCAGTTGTTCGGTTAGATAGCCAATCGCATGCTGGGTATCTTGCACATCGGCAATGCCCCAGGCACCGGCCAATGAATGGCGGTAGACGCGACCTAAGCCTGTGCTGCCGCGATAGTTAATATCGACCACGGCAAAGCCACGGTTGCACCAGTACTGCAGTTTAAGGTTTAAACCGCTGTCGGCGGAACCTGTGGGGCCGCCATGGCAGAGGGCGATCACTGGGGGCAGTTCGCCTTCGAGACCGCAGTATTGGCCATTGGTTGGGGGATAATAAAAAGCATGAACCTGTTGGCTATCGGTAGCGTCGCCACTGGCAAATAAAATCGATTGCGGTTCGGCGAGGTCCTCAGGGTCCAGTGCCAGGGTGGCAGGGGAATAGACTGACTCCACAGTAGCTTGAGGGTTAATGCTGATTAGCTCGCTAGGCAATGCCGCGGCACCGGCGACGACAAAGAGTTGATCTTGATGACAGGTCAGCGCCTGCATACTGCTGTAATGGCAGTCTATTGGGTTCAGTTGGCCCGAGGCAATATCAATAAAACCACTGTGCCAGATACCTTTAGCGGTCCAGATACAGGCAATATTATTGGCATCAATAAAGTCATAGGTCGTCATGCCAAACTGCCACAGAGGCGTGGCAAATTCGCCGTCCATTTCTAGTACTGGAAGGACGGCACAATTTTCAATGCGGTAAATATTCCACCAGTTATTTTTGTCCGAGACAAAATAGAGCTGATTGTCCGGTGACCACTGGGGTTGAAAAATAGCTTCGCTGTTGTCTGCGCCGGCCATCAAGGTTTTATCCACTAGCGCGCCATCTGTGAGATTGGCCTGCCAGAGTTGGGTGCTGTCCCAAGGCATATTGGGATGCTGCCACTCTATCCAGCAAAACTGTTTGCTGTCGGGGCTGATGCGTGGATAGGCGTAAAAGTCTGCGCCGCTCACCAGAGTGCTGAGGCTGCCATCGCTGATGGCAATGCTGACCAGTGTGTTTTCCGGTTCGCGATCTTCATGATGAACTTCACAGACGGCAATAAGCCGCTGGCGCGCTGGATCAAGAATGAGGTCAGCAAAGCGCGGACCCTTTTCAGTGATAGCGACAGGCTGTTTGTTCTCAGTGAGTGACAGCTGATAAATACGTTGGTCGGCGGCATTCACGAAATACAGCGACAGCTCATCTGCTGTATAGGCCATGCCGCCATATTCATGTACTCGGCTGCTATGGCTAAAGGGTGCTGTGAGTAAGTCTCTGATACTGCCATCCGCCTCGCGGCACATAATGACATTGCGACCCGCTTCCCAGGGACGACTTTCAATCCAGAACAGACGCTCGCCGTGGGACTGAAGAAAATTTAATCCCGGCGCTGCACGCGTGATTAACTCTGCGCTAATTGCTGACGGCCAGCTGCCATAGGCTTTGGGTATTTTGTTCATATCAGCCCCCCGCCAGTTTGACATTGTGGCCGAGCTTTTCCAGTTCGGCTTTGAGGGTCTCACGATGATCGCCCTGAATTTCAATCACCCCTTCTTTTACCGTGCCGCCGGTAGAGCATTTCTGTTTAAGCTGCTTGGCCAGTGTTTTTAAGTCGCCTGCTGCGAGACCCAATCCAGAGACCGTGGTGACCCCTTTGCCTTTGCGACCTTTGGTTTCGCGACGAATGCGCACAGTGCCATCGCTCTCGACGATCTGCTCTGAGGCGGCTTGTTTAATGCGCCCTGAATCCGTGGAGTACACCAGTCGCGATTCGTTGTTTACCATATGGGTTCTCGATTGCTGGATTGGTCTTTTGGTTGGTGTTTAGGTTGGAATTTAAGTGCTCAACAGAATTTTACCAATATGCTGGCTCGATTCCATCAGAGCATGCCCATTATGAGCCTCAGCCAATGGAAAGCGGCTGTGAATCACAGGCTTAAATTTGCCCTCGGCAATTAATGGCCAAACCTGCGACTCAACCCCCGCAGCAATGCGCGCTTTATTCTCGAGAGGCTGAGCCCGCAGAGTTGAACCGGTTAAGACTATTTGCTTGAGCATCAAAGGTAGCAAATCCAACTCTACTTTCGAGCCTCGCAGAAAGGCAATACTAACAATTCTCGCCTGAGGTGCGCAGGCACTGAAGTTACGCTGCATATAGTCGCCACCGACCATATCCAAGATCACATTGACGCCGCTGCCGGTGAGTTCCTGACAGACTTCAACAAAGTCTTG
>CAWLBR010000147.1:0-5644 GCA_963855085.1 Gammaproteobacteria bacterium | reverse complement strand
CAGTAGAAGATCGGCGCAGCCAGAAAAATAATAACATCAACATTAGCAGTGCATTACCGGCCAGTGATAACTGCAGTGGTAAGGATGAACGCAGCTCTGCGGTGAGGGACTTTGGCGTCTCTGGTGCAGATACTCTCGGCAGAGTATTGGCGCCAGCGGGTGGCTTGGGCGCTATGTTGTAGGGGTCCATTTTACTCACCTCAGCGGCAGTAACTTGGAGGGTGACAGCTTTCAGTTTGGCCGTCTGCATGCGCTGCCTAACGGTGTCCCACCAACGCACTGTTACCGCCGGCAGAATGATCTCTCCCGAGCGATTGGGGACCAGGGCAAAGGATTCACGGCGAATGCCGGTGACACCAGTGGCATCGGCACTGTCATCTAGCTGGGGCTGATCCGGATAAATTTTATAGTCATCACTTTCACTTAGGGACAGTGGCATTATTTGTGCGCCGGTCAGGCCTTTGGCGGTGATGCTAATGTTGCGGGTGATCGGCTCGCCGACTTTTAGCTGATCCAGTGGGCTGCTCCACTGCTGATCCAAACGGATGCTACTGGCTGGCATCCAGTTGTCTATATCTATAGTGTCGGGTCTCGCCATTACGTTGATCGTTTTGGCATCGGTGCTGCGGATAATGCGATTGCCTCTGGCGCTAAAACCGCCGTAGCGATTATTGCTCGCTTCGTAAGCCGAAAAACGCAGGGCTGGGATCTGTAGTTTGCCGCTGGCCTGAGGGAAGAGGGCGTAAACAATTTCAACCACCTGATAGTTTTTGCCGGCGACATTTTTCTGAAATTGGGTCTCCGAGACCTTTTGCATCACCGTGTCATCAGCCTTTAGGGGGTCTAGACCCAGATCGCTGAGTCGCACCGAGGTGTAGAGTCGGTGCGTGAGCAGCAGCTGCTCCTGAATATAGACTTCGGATTTATCCACTAGGGTTTCGGTATAGACCGGCTGGCCCGCTGCGGAGGCAGCACTGGCTTTGCGCACTGTAATTTCGATGGCGTTACTAATATCTTTTTTATACTTGATCGAGGGCACAAGTAGCCTGCCTGTGCGCTTGGGGGCCAGGAGTAAATTCCAATCGGTGTAGGACTGGGTCTGTCCATTGACCCGAGAATACTGCTGCTGACGGCTGGTTGAGAGTATCTCGAAATTGCTTTCGATCACCGTGAAGTCCGGCTCGCCGATTAACGCTTGAGAGTCTAGGCGCACTAAAAGCTGCAGGGTTTCATTGCTGTCGATAATGGTGCGGTCGGCGGTGGCAGAGAGGGTTGCCCAGCTTTGGCTGCTGGCCAGTGCCAGCAGGGCCATCAGTGCCATGCAATAGATGCGTTTTAGCAGAGTGCTTTTCATGAGAGTGCTTTTCATGAGAATATTTTTCACAAGAGTATTTGTCACAGTCATATTTATCATTACTACCAGCGCTCTTGCTGTTCGTTATTGGGAGGTACTGGGCGACGCGGCTCGAGAGCACGCTGCCGCGATTGATAGCGGAATTTTTCCCGCAGCAAACCACCTGGATCATCTGGAACCCGACGCAGCCACTGTTCCAGTTCTTGCTGGGCCTGCTTTTCGGCTTCGCTTTCTTCTTCGGTAGGTTCAACGGCATTCTGCTCTTGTTCCTCTGCCTTTTCCTGCTCTCGCTGTGCCTTTTCTTGCTGAGACTCTTGTTCCTCAGACTCTTCTGGCTCGCCGTCTTTTGCATCAGGCTCTTGGTCTGACGGATCCTGTTGCTGGGGATCTTGTGGATCAGATTGTTCTTGATCCTGAGGCTGCTGGTCCTGCGAGTCTTGTGGCTCTGAATCCGAATCCGAATCCTGAGGTTGAGAGTCCTGAGAGTCCTGTGAATCAGACTGCTCTGAGTCAGAATCTTCTGAATTGTCAGAGTCCTGCTGTTCTTGCTCCTGCTTAAGTTGCTCAAGCAGGACTTTATTAGCCTTGGCATCCTCCATATCAGGATTCTGTGCCAGGGCCTGATCATAGGCTTCTATAGCGGCATCAAGATCCCCTGAATGGGCTAGAGCATTGCCGCGATTGTAGTGGCTGTCGGCATCGTCGAAATCGAGAAACTCATTGATGGCTGAATCATAGTCTTCGGCCTTATAGGCGGCGCTGCCGCGCCATTGGCGATTCTTAAACAGACTCTGGGCGCTTGCCGCGTCACCGCTTTGCAGGGCTTCGCTGGCCTGCTGGTCGGCGGTCTTCCACAAATCCTGCCAGCCAAGGGCCGAGGCGGGGTCGGAAAACAGCATTGGGGCCAACAGAATCACTGCAATATTGCCCTTGCGGAAACTTAGCAGAATGATCGGCAGCAATAAAAACGCCAGCCAAAATCCTTGGTCGTCCCAGAGATCAAAGGAGCGCTCTAACTCTTTGGTGGCATCGGGAAATAATTCTTCAGTGGTGGCCAATAGCGCTTCTATATCGGAATCATCGGCGCTCATGCTGGCGTAAATGCCGCCATTTTTTTGCGCCAGCATTTGCAGCGAAGCTGGAGACAACTTGGGAATAATAATCGCGCCATTGCGGTCTTTGGCAAAGCCGCCGGCACCTGTGGGAATCGGTGCGCCCTGTTGGGTGCCCACGCCTAATATAGAAAGTCTGAATTTACCGGCTTTCGAGATCATTGACTGGATTGTATTAAAGGCCGAGGGCGATACTCCATCGGTGATCAACAGCAGGTCGCCTTGCTGATAGCCGCCGTTAACCGCAAGTTCTAGGGCTGTCTCTATGGCGTCTTCGGTATTGCTGCCGTACTCCGGCAAAAGGGTTGGGTGTAGCACTGGCACCAGACTAATAATGGTATTGCTGTCCTCAGTCAGAGGCGTCAAGGTATAGGCTGCGCCGCCGTAGACCACCAGTGCGCTAAAGCCTTCACTGCGGTTCTTGAGAATATCGATTAATTTGTAGCGCGCTCGTTCTAAACGGCTTGGCTTAACATCTTCAGCAAGCATCGACGGCGACAGGTCCATAATCAAAATCAGCGCCGCGTCTTTTTTATGCACCGGTTGCGGCAGTTGCTGCCAGCTGGGACCGGCCAGTGCCAAACAGGTGATAATCCAGGCCAGTAGCACCCAGAGCATCCCTCTTTGTTTTTTGTTGGTCTCGCCCTGCATTAAATAGGGCAGTAGCGCCGGATTGATAATCTTTTCCCAATTGCCAGCGCTGCGTTTGCGCCACTGGGCTAGAGCCACGGCAATCAGTGCCGGAAGTAAACCCAGCAGGGCCAGTGGCCGCAGCAGGTGCAGTTGGCTGAAGTCGCTATTTAAAAACTCAAACATTGGACCCCCTGTTGTACTTCCTCGTGCCGCTGGTGAAGCCGATCAGCAAGCTGAGAATAAACGCCACAGCCAGAGGCCAGTGATAGAGGGCGGCAATCGGGCGAATCATCTCGGCGTCCTGTTCAATGGGTTCCAGGCGATTGAGTTCTTCGTAGATCGCCACTAACTCTTCAGGATTGCGAGCGCGAAAATATTGGCCGCCGGTGGCATCAGCAATAGCACTTAAGGTCTTCTCGTCGAGATCCGCCGAGGGATTGGTGACACGCTTACCAAACAGCCCCCAGGTCTCTTGAGTTTCAGCACCTACACCGATGGTATAAATTTTAACCTTGGCGCGACTCGCCAGTTCGGCAGCCTTTAAGGGTTCCAGTTCGCCGGCGTTATTGGCGCCATCGGTGAGCAGTATCACCACCCGGTGGTTCTCGGGGCGCTGTTGCAGACGTTTGATCGAGAGTCCAATAGCGTCGCCTATGGCAGTTCCATTGCCGGCAAAGCCCAGCTGCGCTTCATAGAGCAAGGTCTGCATGGTCTTGCGATCAAAGGTCAGCGGTGTCTGAAGATAGGCTTTCTCGCCAAATAAAATCAGTCCCAGACGATCCCCTTCACGCTCGGCGACAAACTTGCCGACCACGGCTTTTACCGCCATTAGACGATTAACGGTCTGACCGCTAAGTTGCATATCTTCCCGCTCCATACTGCCGGAAATATCCACTGCCAATAAAATATCGCGGCCACTGGTGGGCAGGGACACCGGCTCGCCAATCCACACTGGACGGGCAATGGCCAGCAATGTGCAAAGCCAGATAATACTGAGGGTCAATAACAGTAGCGACTTGCGCCAGGTTGAGGTGGCTGCAGAGCCGTTATTGCCTGCGGCATTGGCTAACAGGGGCGCGCGCAGGGCACGCATGCGCACCTCAGCAGGTTTGCGCAACCAGCGGTAAATAAACGGCAGCGGCGCCAGCGCCAGAGCCAAGGGCCAGATTAGTTCTAACATGGGAGGCCCAACTCCAGTTTGTCTTCCTGCATATGGCTCACAATCCAGATGTGGGCGTCTTTAAATAGCACTTCAAGATCTGGGCTCTGCTCGCTGGTCTGTTTAGCGTAAAGCAGGCTTTGTAACTCGAGAGTCGACTGATCAAACACCGATTGGTCGCAGCTAAAACGTAAAAATTCCACAAAGGGCTCGATCGCTAGACTGCTTGGCTGACGATTGGGGTAGGCGCAGTTGGCGGTCTGTTTTAGCAGTACAAATAGAGCTCGCAGCTGCTCTTGAGGATCTGTGCCAGCTTGCAACGCTTGCAGTTGTACCAGCGCCTGACGGCGATAATGTTTGGCTTTATAACGACGATAAAGCCATCTCAGTAGCCAAGCTGTGAGGGCAGCGCTAGCCAGTGCCAGAATCCACCAGCCCGGTGCCGGTGGCCACCAAGAAATCGGTTCGGGCAGATGCAAGTCCCGCAGCTGATCTAATGGGTTGGGTGCCTGTGTTTGAGGATTAGGAGTATTGGCCATTAGCTGCGTCGACCTTTGCGGCGTTTGCCATAGGCTTGAGCCAGCACCGACATCACCGAGTCCGCGCTATTAAAGGGTAAGAGTCCAGCGGAAAGCTGTTGGCTGGCGCGCTTAAGTTTTTGGCTTCGATCAATAAAGGCCTGCTCAAATTCACTGCGCAGTTTGTTATCGCCGGTATTTAATAGGGTTTGATGCTCCCCATCGCTCACGGCATAGAGCGCGGCAGGCGGCAGTTCAGTTTCAATGGCGTCAAACACATGGCAGAAGTTGAGATTGCTGTGGCGGGCCAATTCAAATAGCTGGCGCTCGCAGGCCTCATCAAAATCATGAAAGTCACTGACAATAAAAACGGTGGTGCCGGGCAGGGCAAAGCGCCGTGCCTCTTCGAGGATATGCGCCAGACTAAATTGATCCGGTGCCGGCTGCAGTAGTTGCTGGCTAAAGTCCTGCAGTTCATGGATATATTGCAGCACCGCATGATGGCTGCGTCGCGATTTCACCTCGGCCTGCTTTTGCGCACCGAATACCAGACCGCCGACACGGTCATTGGCGCTGAGTCCGGCCCAGGCCAGAGCTGCGGATATTTCACAGGCGACAACGGATTTTAAGCGCTGACTGCCGAAAAACATCGGCCCACGGAGATCGCAAACCACCAGTACCGGCCGCTCCCGCTCTTCACGAAAAATCTTGGTGTGTGGAACCTGAGTTTTAGCTGTAACCCGCCAGTCGATAGTGCGCACATCGTCGCCCGGTTGATAGATGCGCACCTCATCGAAATCCATACCGCGGCCGCGAAAGCTAGAGCGATGTCCGCCGGCCATCATCTGCCGCGCCTGAACCTGAGGAA
>CAWLBR010000146.1:0-5671 GCA_963855085.1 Gammaproteobacteria bacterium | reverse complement strand
CGCATACTGACGGGTAGAGTCGCGAACCATTCTCTGTTCGTCGGATAATTGTTGTTCAAGAAGAAAAGGATCTTCCCAAATCAGACGCTGCCAGGATTTATTATTGCCCATTAGAACTGCTCCAAAAAAGTTTGCGATAGTAGACAGGTAGAATAACAAAAACTATTTTAAATATAAAATAGTTTTTGTTAAAACTCAGCCTAACCTGGTGTATTTTTCTAATTAGAAGACACTATAGGCCTTTGTGGCTCGATAAACTGCCTGGGGCTAAGACAGTTCTCGATGACTATTAGACTTTGATCATAGGGTTGATCAAATATAAGCAAAGAGTGAATTCAGGGGCCTGAGCCCTAGGTGTAAGTGCAAGTATGGGTATAGGCTTTTTAAGTGCTGAGCAATTCTTACGCAAGAAAGTTAGGCTGGGTTTCAAGATAGTTAAAAAACTTGGTGTTTTTATAGGGCAGTTTCATAAAGCCAGACACGCCCAACCCATCAATCCCGGGTAGCTCAGCGAGAAGGCTATCCAGACAGTGACGAAACTCCGGTTCCTTGGATCCATCCAACAGGGTCAGATAGTTGTGGATCTTTAGGTCCTGTTCCACCGCTTCAAAAATAATACAGCCGGTGTGATGAATCTGATTCATCCTTGCCAGCACCTGCATAATCGATTCTGGCAGGTGCAGCATTTCATCTGGATCGCTGCCATCT
The DNA here is from genome assembly GCA_963855085.1 of Gammaproteobacteria bacterium. Classification (GTDB taxonomy): domain Bacteria; phylum Pseudomonadota; class Gammaproteobacteria; order Pseudomonadales; family Porticoccaceae; genus HTCC2207. The sequence continues at coordinate 4,963 of CAWLBR010000146.1, read as the reverse complement.
TCAAAGTAGGAGTGCAGTCGCGTGTCATGGGGATCCTTGTTGCTCTCGCCGGCCCCAGCAACCGAAACTCCCTCAGCAAGATCAAAGGCTATTTTAAGAGCCGGATCTGCCACAAACGGCTGGCTGAGATTTTTACGGCTGATATGCAGGGTTTTGCGGGCGTCGAACATACAGCTTTTAAACACCCCTTTTTTACTGATCGCCCGCCCCAGGTGTACGACATTATTAATCGCGGCGGTAAGTGCCGGCTCAAGCTGTCGATCGTAGAGATTGAGACTTGAGTCAATATAGACACCGCCGTCATTCCAGTTCACGGCCAAGCCACCGATCAGTGGATAGCGACCCAGGTGTGTGACTGCAATAACGAAGGCTTTTTCGGTATCCCCCATACCCGAGAGATAATTGCGATCGTCGCGGTAGCCGCCGAGATCACCTGCCAGAGCATGCTTAGTGTAATTGGCCTGAGCAAAAAATGCCTCGGCGCCAATTTGCTGACGTAAGAAACCCTTTCTTGAGCTGTAGACCACGGTCTCGAGCTTCGCGGTAGAAGAGAGATTAGAGGCCACCAGAGCAACTGGAATAAGAGGTGCTGTAGCGGTCTCGGTAGTTGCGCGGGCCCGACCAACAATATGCTTCATATAGCGCATATTGGCGAAAAAGTAGTCGCCGGCTTGGTACTGAGTCGCGAGGTCATTGTCGAGCATACCCGCCAGAGCGCGGGCAAATTCAATCGGCAGATCCAGTGATTGGGGCCTAATGACCTGACTGCCAAAGCGGCTGCCCTGCCCTGAGGCCAGAGCATAGAGCGTTCCGGCTAGGCCCTGCTCGTCAAAGCGCGGGGAGGAACAGGCACCCTGCAGTTGTTCGTCGCCAATAAAATAAATATCACCGAGCTTGGCATTGGTCTTTTGAAACTCAACATTCATGGCATCCAGACCTACGCCATCGGCGCGTTGACCCTGCTCGTCGTACTGGGCGATTACCGCGGCACCCCAGTCAATTAATGAGACTGTTTCAGTCTGCTTATCAAACATAATATTGGAAGGCTTAATATCACCATGGACTATGCTCGACTTGCCGGGATTGTTACGCAGACGGAGTAAAATATCCGCCATCTGCCCGGCGATTTTCAATATGAGTCTGGGTTCGAGTCGGCCTACCTGTCGCGCATAGTCCTGCAGATTTATCCCCGGCGCCCGGGACATCATCAGAATCGATTGGCCGCGCATATTCTGGAAAGCAATATATTCTGGAATGCCCTTATGCTTAACCAGGCTGAGCATAAAGCCCTCTTCTTCGAGACGGTCTTTGATATGTTGTGGCAGGGTAATGCGCGAGAACTTAAACACATACTGGGGGGAGTTGGCGTCGCTGGCACTGCTAGTTCCGGCAAAAACAAAGCCGTAGGCACCGTTGCCGATCAATTCGATATTACTGTAACCAAGGCGTTTGAGTTGCGATTCACAAAGACGCAGCCAGTCTTTTAACTTGCGTGCGTCTCGATGACTGAGCAGGTAAAACGACTGCTCTTCATTGATATAAAAATGCTGTAAATCTTGGGTCTCATGCAGACTCAATGTGACTCTACTCCCCTAAATACTGATATTAAATTAGCTGTCTAATTGATCGCAGCCTCTCCGTTTGTCTATCTGCCTCCCTGTCTCTCGATCAGTTTTCCCTAGAGCTAAACCATAAGAGCTATACCATAGCAGCAAGCATGGTCAAAGGTTGTTCCAAGTAGCCTTTCCAGCAATTATTAAAGCGGGCAATGGTGCCGCCATCAATCACTCGGTGATCGCCGGACCAGCTAACGGTCATAATGTTGCGGGCCTCCACATTACCCTGCTCATCGAAACGGGGTAGTTTCTGGATCTTACCCAGGGCGACGATCGCCACTTCCGGCTTGTTGATAATCGGTGTAGCAACTGTGCCGCCAATGGCGCCGATATTGGAAATGGTAATGCTGCCGCCTTTCAGATCTGCAGGATTGATTTTGCCACTGCGGGCCGCTTTCGTTAGGGCCATAACCTGAGCCGCAATATCAAGAATACTGCGCTGTTCCACGGCTTTAATGTTCGGGACTAAGAGACCGTTGGCCCCATCTACGGCCATGCCTATATTGTGGCTGGCGATATAAGTAAGCTCACTAAAGTCGGCATTGGCACGGCTGTTAACGGCGGGAAACTGTTTTATTGCCAGAGACAGCGCTTTGATAAATAGGGGCATCAGGGTGATCTTAAGCTCATCACTGCCATGCTGTTCATTGAGGTTCCTGCGCAGCTGCATCAGTTCAGTCACATCCAGCTCATCGACAAAGGTAAAGTGCGGAATGCTCGCCACCGAATCAGCCATGCGCTCGGCCATAATTTTGCGCACACCTCTAATCACTTCAACGCGGTCCTCGGCAACTACCCCAGGTGTCGAGGTTAGATTTGGCGACGCAGTTGGCGTTAATGTTTGACTAGGACTATCTGCTGCTTTGTCCCCAGCCAAAAAGCCTAAGACATCTTCTTTCAAAACGCGCCCTTGCTTACCAGTGCCAGCAATGGTGGCTAGATCAAGCTGATGTTCACGGGCCATTTTGCGCACGGCCGGTGTGGTTAGGACTTTTGCGCTGCTATCTGCTGCCTGCTGCACTAGTGCTTGCTCTACGTCAGCTAACTGAGGCGCTTGACCAGAAGAAGCCTTGGGTGCTTGATTAGAAGCCTGTGGTTCTTCATTAGAAGCCTGCGGCTGGGACGACAAAGTATCTTCGTCAGCCTCAATCTCGATGGCAAAAAGCGGCGAGTGCACCTTAGCTATATCGCCTTCAGCATGATGCAGTTTGGTGACACGGCCGTTGTACATGGAGGGGATTTCAACAATGGCTTTGTCGGTGCTGACATCCACAACAATCTGATCTTCCGCAATAATGTCACCTTCCTTGACCTTCCATTCAATCACTTCACATTCAACAATGCCTTCGCCAATATCCGGCAAGATAAATTCTTTTTGCATTAGTCGCTCCTTGGGTCTCAACTATTGTTAGGTCTCAGCTAGTAGCTGACGATTTAGTAACTGACAATTTAGTAACTGATAATCTAGTAACTGATAGCTAGTAGCCGATAATTAGTAGCTAGTAGTTACTCTGATCGCTTCAACAATTTTTAGATAATCCGCTAGGTAATGTTTTTCCTGAGCCAGCGGGAAAGGTGTATCCAAACCTGCAACTCGGGCAATAGGGGCTTCAAGACTGAGGAAGCACTGTTCCTGAATAGTAGCGGCGATCTCTCCAGCAAAGCCGCCTGTCAGAGGCGCCTCATGGCTAATCACTAGACGTCCAGTTTTGCGTACCGAGTCGGCAACGGTCTGACGATCCCAGGGCAGTAGAGTGCAGAGATCGATCACCTCACAGGAGATGCCCTCATTGGCCGCCAGTTCTGCGGCCTTATTCAGCTGGATCATCTGAGCGCCCCAACCGAGCAGGGTAATATCTGTGCCCTGCTGCACAACATCAGCCACACCCAGGGGCAGCTCATAGTCCTGCTCAGGCACCTCGCCAGTGGAGGCGCGATAAATCGCTTTCGGCTCAAAGAAAATGACTGGATCGGGATCGCGAATCGCTGCCAGCAACAGACCTTTGGCTTGATAGGGATTACTCGGCATCACCACTTTTAAACCCGGGGTATGGCAAAAGTAGGCTTCCGGTGACTGTGAGTGATAGAGACCGCCATCGATGCCACCACCGTAGGGAGTGCGAATGGTGAGCCCGCCACAGTCGAATTGATCGCCACTGCGATAGCGAAACTTAGCCGCTTCATTAACAATCTGGTCAAAGGCGGGAAAGATATAATCTGCAAACTGGATCTCGGCCACCGCCACCGATCCCTGTGCTGCCAGGCCTATAGCAAATCCAGCTATGCCCTGTTCCGTGAGAGGGGTATTAAAGCAGCGCAGCACACCGTGCTTCTCCTGAAGGTTGCTGGTGGCTCTAAAGACACCGCCAAACTTGCCTATGTCTTCCCCCAGACAGACCACTCGAGGGTTGGCCATCATGGCTGTATCTAGGGCGCTATTAACTGCCTGAAGTAGATTCATTTTGGTTGTGATCATAGCTTTAGTCTCTGAAACAGGGGCATTGCTAATACTATTGCTATTGCCTTGACTCTTTAGTGGAGCATTCATTTCGCGCCCTCCTGAGACTGGTTATGAGCAGGACCTAGCTTTGGATAGTGATCAGGATATTTGGCGACATGATTTTCCAGAGCTTCTAACTGTTCCAGCAAATGCGCAGGAGGGGTCTGGTAGACATCAGTGATCAGCTCACTCAGAGCTGGCTTGGGAAGTTTCTCGGAGAGCTTAACCTGGGCCAAAATTTCTTGCCTAAACTCTGCCTTTAGCGCCTCTTCCCGCTCTTCGTCCCACCAATTCTGTTTTACCAACCAGTTTTTCATGCGACTGATGGGATCATTTTCACGCCACTGCTGCTCTTCTTCGCGGCTGCGATAGCCTGTGGGATCATCTGAGGTTGAGTGGGCTCCCAGACGGTAGCTCATGGTTTCGATCAATACAGGCTGCTGTTGTTCGACGGCTATTTTGCGCGCCTCCACTGCGGCGCTATACACGGCGAGAATATCGTTGCCGTCGACACGAATGGTCTTAATCCCGTAACCGACACCGCGAGAGGCGATACCATTGCCCGCGAATTGCTCGGAGGACGGTGTGGAGATCGCATAGCCATTGTTGCGCGCGACAAACACCACTGGGCATTTCAAAACTGCAGCCATATTTAAGCCGGCGTGGAAGTCCCCTTCTGAGGCTGCACCCTCACCAAAATAGCAGAGTGTGCAGGTATTCTTGCCAGCCAGTTTTTGACCATAGGCATAGCCCGCTGCCTGGGGGATCTGCGTCGCCAGCGGCGAGCTAATGGTCATAAAGTTTAGCTCGCGACAGCCATAGTGAACGGGCATCTGGCGGCCTTTGC
>CAWLBR010000145.1:0-5701 GCA_963855085.1 Gammaproteobacteria bacterium | reverse complement strand
TTTGGGTTCTGTATTTATGACAATACTATAAGAGCGCGTAATGCTCTTCGGGTGTCCCTAAGCAAATAAGTGCTAGTGAATCAATTTTTTAAAGGGTAGTTTTATTCACATGAAATCGTAAAATAGGTCTCCATAACTAGGTCAGAATTTTATCGTACCAGAAACATTTTTTTGCAATGTTCTAATGCAGGTAGTCATCGAAACATGAGAGGTATGATGAATATAGTTCTTTCTCTCGCATCTCATCTAATCCAAAATCGTCAGGCGAGTATGTGTGTTCGCCGTACAAGTCCTTCGGACGCTGTATCAGGTATTTACGCATTCGGCTTTCTGCTTCGTTGCTTAACTGCATGTCAAAATGGTCGTATAGACTCGCGATGACAGAAATCGGATCCGAACACAGGGCACTATAATTCACATCAAAAATCTGACGGTGACCCAAAGCGCTGCGGTCTAACATTCCCTTGCTCACGATCTTTGAAAAGTGTTGGACCTCGTGCTTGCCAATAGCGAGCGGGTTAATGACGTTACTGAAGCCACTTTGTAGCGTGCATACCAGGCTTGAGAATGAGGTGATTGCATCAAGGGGTCGACGGTGGGTCCAGACTATCATTGCGTCCGGATACTGTGCGACCAGATATTTCAGATATGCGAGGTGAGCCGGAGCTTTCAGAACCCAGTGTTCAGCGCCAAAATCGACTTGTAGATGCTGAAGAAAATTCGCGTGCCATCGGTAGGAAGCGGTCATGTCTTGGTTTAGCGCCCAGTTCCTATACTTTGGAATATTATACATATAGCCAAACTGTTCACTGATAAAATGAGAGGCGAGGATGTAAACGCACTCCTGCGGTAGTTTCGCGCCAATGGCGTGGATTGCCCTGAATCCTGGAGACAGCTTTTCAGCTAAAACCAGCTGCCGGTCTACACTCCGAATTCTTTTATCGCTAGCATAAGATTTCTCTTTCGGTGGTGGAATTGGTTTTGTAACCTCCCAACTGGCGGGCGATCTAAAAGAAGGGTCCTGCGCAATGAGTTCATAAAGTATCGTGGTGCCGGTCCGTGGCAGCCCTGTAATAAATAGTGGTCGTTTTATAATCTGGCGCGCCACCTGTGGCCGACCACCTCGAAAGGCTGTCAGCTGCAGTCGCACGCAAAGATAATCCAGTAAATTAAAATATGCGGCTATCTGTCCGATTTGTGACAGCTGCGCCTGATCATTCAACTCGGCTGTTAGTATTTGCAGTCCATCTCTGAATGACTCGTCGCCGAAGTCGCGCAAACCAGTCTTTTTTTTCGCTTGCTTGATTAGTAGATCTGCGTTCAGGTCTGGCTTGTTGTAGCCCGCTGTCCTGAGCTGTTCGCCGATACGGTTTATCAATTTGACATAAACGGGCTGATTAGGGTTTGAGCGTTTTGGATTCACATTCAGTGCCTTGCTGGGTAATGGCAGTGCCATTGATAATTGAGACCTATTCATCGGCCATGACGCTAACAACTGCGGTTCCGACATACCAAACCCAGACCAGCATTAGCACGTGTAAAACATCGTTTTCTGAAAACCAAAAGCCTTTAGACCAGAGAATCTGCGTATAGCCGAGTAGTAGGTAGCCGAAATAAAGGGCATTAGTGACGAACATAATGATCCATGCTCGCAGTAAAATGTTGTCTTTATTAGACTTATTATTGATATAGCGCCAGCCGTTGATAAGGAAACAGGCAAGGAATGCAGGCGTGGAGAACAACACCAACATTTCAAAAGAAATCATAAATCTGTTTGGCAAGAATGCGCCGGCGGCTACGACACAGCAGTAAATGACTGTATTGACGAGGGCATAGGTAAGCAACAGGCGTCGCATTAGACCTTTTGTGCAGGCGTAAGCAACACCTGCCAGCATGGCATTCACGCTTCCGACTTGCATCGCTAGATAGGCGATCTCCCACCAGCTGGTCCATGTACAAAATTCTCGTTCAGTACATTTAAGTTCGAAGCCAAATGCCTGATAGCTGGTGCCGGCCGATATCGCAGCAATGCCGCCCAGCGTCATGGCGATAGACCACCAGCGCCTGGATTTCTGTTCGTTATCCCGTTGCCAGAATCGCCACCCCACCCACAACCACATTAGTCCTAAGAAGTAGATCAAGAGTGTTGAGGTAGGTTGAGTGAGTGTGACGCCACTTGAAAAGAGTTCGACGCACGGCATGTTTTCGCACCATTGCGTTGGCGTGGTCTTTGGCTGCCACAGTAATGAATCGATCCGGTCGCATCCGGTCAACATGAGCGGACTCAGGACAGTGAGCGCCAATCTGGTCATACCAGACCTCGAAATTTCGCCCAACAGCAAAACGTTTGCGATGGTGTATAGCCCCCAAAAATTATAGTGGAAGGAATGTGAGCGCGACGGCCAATCCAAGATAATGCGGGTGCAGTAAGTAGCATGTCAGTTCGCTGACTGAATCCATATTGGCGAGGACCAAGCCCGCTCCCGGATGGTCGCAGGAACGTGGGAAGGCGGCGTTTGGCCCAATCGCAGGGCGTCGTAGGTCGACCAGCGGCAGGTGGGATTTTGGAGAGCGCGCACGTAGTAAAAAGCATTTTGGTCGGAGTGATAGTCCGGGTCCGTCCAGGCTACAGCCATCTGAGCGGCACCGGTATTACCCAGACCTTCACAATTGTCCAGGTTTACAGAGGCGCCATTGTCGGCGCAGCGCAGGGTCGATGCGTCTATCTGTAGCCCATCAGAACAGCTGATGTCGCGTACGCTTTCATGAGTAATACCCTCGGCGTCTATCCATCCCTTGACCATCTGGAGGCGCTGCAGTGGCGCACTCATCAAGTCAGCTGATGTCCAGACGAAGAATGTGGGGCTACCCGTTTCCTCTGTGCCTGGTGTCAAAATGCCACCCATGGGTACCCCTCCGCCGGCCGCTAGAGCGATGGCATCAGGGTTGTCGGTAATATCCTCGTCGAAGCCCCAGCCGGCAAAAAACCGTAAGGTTATACGTGGCCCTGAAGTCGCATAGACCTCGCGTTGTTGCATGCCTTTAAAAATCGCATCCCGCGTATTCTCTTCTGCCCATACTCCCGTGAGCCCACCTGATGTGTGGAACTGCAGAGTAGATTCGTAGGGTTTGCGGCCGGGCCATTCTGTGATGCGGCGAATAGCCGGTGAGGAAGCCGCTGCAACTTTGCCGACAAAATCCCATTCTTCCACATCACCAGGGCTGGCATTGTGGGTGTCGGTGGAGCCGATCAGTCCAAAGGCAAAAGGGTTAAAACCCATCTCTGTCTGCATTTGAAGGCCAATTTTTAACCCTTGACGGGCGAAGCTGGTGGTGAAGGCGCATCCGCTTTCCTGCCCAGGTTGACACGGTTCTAATACCTGACTGAAGCCACACTCTTCGTCTGTCGCCCCCACTCCCAGCGCACACTCTGAGGAGCCCTTGACCTGATAGATTTCGGCGAGCGGTTCGCGTCGCTGTCGCAGTCGCCAGGCCTCCTCGTCGTAGGTCTCACCATCCCAAGTATTCTCACTGTAGAACAGGCCCCACCCCTTATTCATGTTGTGCGGAATGGTGAGAAAATCGCAGTCGCCGCTGCAGTCAGCTTCTAGGGCGTTCCATAATGCTATGGCGTTGCCAACATCAAAGTAGGACGTGGCGTGCTCTGGGAGCCCAGTGCCATTAAAAATGACATTACGATGGTGCTTGCCTGAGTCGGGAAGGGGTGGCGAGTACTCGTAGGCTGAAAATACGGTGAGCACACCGGGCTGGTTGTATTTATCTGCTAAATTCTTATATTGCGACCAGTCACTATTACTGTCGCGGTAACACCGCTGGGGATCTGTTTCATCCACCGTGCATATTGGAAAGTTAGACTGTGTTGGATGCTTGCGAACACTGTTGCGGTAGACTCCCGCCGCCCCATTGCTAGTGGGTGTTTCGGTGGGTTCGTTAGCAACCGCCTTCAACAAGAGAAATGTCACGACATTGGGCGTTTCCATTAGCCAGCAGTTCAGATTTTCCTTCAGCGATAGATTAGTATCATCGCAACGCGTTCTCAAACCAAAACTCTCTGCATGGTCTGTGATCGCCACAAAGTCTAAAGGCCGCGATAGCTGCATAAGTTCGCCTCCGGCGGTGCGCAAGCTTTCGCCCTGCGCAAATCGGTAAGCATCTTCAATGGTCAGGGTTGTGCCAAACAATACAGCGTCAAAGCTCTCCACCGTATGGACATGCAGGTCGCCCCAGTAGACGTTTTTGAGCGCATTGTAAGATTGATTAACGCGGGGTTGCGGCGCTGGAACGATAACACGGCTGTCATCCTGCAGAGCATAATCTGCCGGCGCAGTGGAGACCGAGGTGGCGCGATGAAGCGCGTACACTTCATCCCCGCCGGCTAACCACAGCGCACAGGTTGACAGTACAACCACAGCCAGCGAGCCTAACAAAATCTTCTTCAACATGGCTTTATCCATTTCTTATCGTTGTTTTGAGTGTACATTTGCTAAAACGCGAATAGTACACAGAGTGTTGAACTATGGTTGAAAAATCAACATGATATATGCCAAAAATAACAGGATATGTACCGCGCCTTGCAGAATATTGGTTCGCGCGCTGCTGAAGGTCATCATGCTGACCATCAGAGTCACGACGAGTAAAACAGTTTGCGAATCAGGCAGACCTAAAATGACATGCTGATTGGTGATGAGGCTAATAATGAGGACTGCAGGAATTGTCAGACTGATTGTTGCCAGCACTGAGCCTAGCAATATATTGACAGCCCGCTGTAAATTATTCTGCATTGCTGCACGAATGCCACTCATCGCTTCAGGTGCAAGTATGAGCGATGCAACAAAGAAACCGCCCAGCGCTATGGGTGCACCTAAAACTTCAATACTATAGTCCACGGGCCGCGCAATTTTCTCTGCGAGCAGAATGACCGACAGAAGATATCCCAGCAACAACAATATATGGCCGCTCATCGAATAAACCATTGGAGGACGAAGGGTGGTCTCACCTGCAACTTGTTGAGAACTCTCTAATCCCATTACAAAATAACTCTGATGGCGTCTGGTCTGGATCAGCAGGAAAGCCAGATAAAGACCTAGTGACATCAGAACCAGAAAAGCTGCCTGAAAGTTTGAAAGGCTTTGGTCTGAAGTCGACGTTGTGAAGTCGGGCAGTATTAGCCCGAATCCTGCTAACGGGATAATCACCACCAGATACGCATTGGCGCCTTGCAAATTATATTGCTGCTCATGAAAGCGCAGAGCTCCTAGCAACAGTGACAGGCCTACTAGGCCATTGACTACGATCATTACCACCGCAAACATTGTGTCGCGAGCGAACTCTTGATTGTTTTCTCCCGATAGCATGACGTTGGCAATCATTGTGACTTCGATGGTTGTCACTGCGATGGTTAAAATCAGCGTACCGTAAGGTTCACCCAACTTACCGGCGAGAATTTCGGCATGTCGAACTGCACCAATCGATGCAAACAAGATCACCCCGAATAGCCAGATTGAAATTCCGGCGAACCATAGGGGATTTCCCAGCATGGTCATCCACTGATCCCCATACAGCAGGAATAGAATGGCGCTAAAAACACTCACTAAAAGTGTTCGTTCTCGTCGCAGCATAAAAAATGACTCGAAAATGAAGATTGTAGGGTAACTCTATATCCTCTAGAGCCCAGTGTCAT
>CAWLBR010000144.1:0-5793 GCA_963855085.1 Gammaproteobacteria bacterium | reverse complement strand
ACTGCTAAGAAAGCAGTGGCCAAGAAGCCAACGGTTAAGAAAGTTGCAGCTAAGAAAGCTGCAGCGCCAGTCGCCGCAAAGTAATATTGCGACGTGCAGCTGCCAGGATCTTAAGGCGACAAATTGTAGATAGTTTAATTGTCTTGAGACCTGTAAAATCCCTCGCCTAACGGTGGGGGATTTTTGTTTCTGCCCTATTAAAATTAAGCTCTTCTTATACCCTTGGGTACATTCAGGAGCCCTAGTTATGGCGTCTTATTAATGGCATCAATTTTAGCAATTGAGACTTCTACAGCTGCATGCTCGGTTGCGTTGAGTGTAGGTAAGTCTCGATTCTCGCGCTATTCGGAAGAGCCCCGTTCCCACACCAGACTGATTATGGCGATGGTCGATGCGGTGTTGGTTGAGGCGGGTATCACAGTTGCCATGCTCGATGCCATTGCGGTTACCGTTGGGCCGGGTTCGTTTACCGGTCTGCGTATTGGTTTTGCTACGACCCAGGGTTTGGCCTTTGGTGCTCAATTGCCGGTGATCCCAGTATCTACACTGCAGGTAATGGCCCAGACTTATAAGCGCAAATACTATGACAATGATCAGCCTCCGGGATTAGTGATGCCGCTATTGGATGCGCGTATGGGCGAGTTCAACTGTGGTGGCTACCAGCTCGATAGGGATGGACAGTATGAAACTGTTATAGACGATCAATTACTCGATGCAGAAGCGGCACAGGCGCTTATAGAACGACTGAATCCACAGGTCATTATTGGTGATGCTTTGGCTCTAGTGGATGCTGCTGGGCTGCCGCAGCATAATTATCAGAGTCTCCATCCCGACGCCCTAGACCTGCTTGAAATTGCTTTAACAAAACAGGCTCGCAACGAAGCTGTGGATATTGGCTCGGTTGAGCTGGTCTATCTGCGCGGCACCGATGCATGGAAAAAACACACTAAGCTAAGGGCTGTTTAAAAATGGATTTAATGCAGGCGGTTTGGCTGGCGGTTATTCAAGGATTGTCCGAGTTTTTGCCGATCTCTAGTTCTGCTCACCTTATCTTGCCCTCAGCAGTGCTGGGTTGGTCAGATCAAGGTTTGGCCTTTGATGTGGCTGTGCATGTGGGCTCGCTTATCGCCGTGGTGGGTTATTTTCGTCATGATGTTGCAGCGCTCACTCGTGCCTGGCTGGGCAGTATTTTCCTCCGTCGCCACAGTCCCGAAAGTCATCTCGCTTGGTACATTGCTCTGGCGACACTGCCGGCTGCATTAGCCGGCCTGTTACTGGGTGGCTTTATCGAAGCTAATCTGCGCTCCATGGCCGTGATTGCCACTACCACTATATTCTTTGGACTACTGCTGGCCTGGGCTGATCGTCGCGGCGGTGGTGGTCAGAGTATCGATCAATTTAGTTGGCGTACCGCTCTTGTTGTAGGCATGGCCCAAGCCTTGGCGCTGGTGCCTGGTACTTCAAGGTCGGGTATTACCATCACTGCGGCACTGGCTCTGGGTTTTGATCGCGAGACCGCGGCACGCTTTTCCTTTCTCTTGGCGATTCCGATAATTCTTTTGAGCGGTGGTTACAAAGGGCTGCAATTGCTCGGCACTGAATCGGTTGACTGGACGTTAATTTGGGTTGGCATAGGCTTGTCGGCTATCACCGCCTATCTTTGTATTACGCTGTTTTTGAAAGTGATTCAGCGGGTCGGCATGATGCCCTTTGTAATCTATCGAATGCTGTTAGGCGCAGTGCTCATCGGCTTGATCTATTTTCAATCTGCTTGATTTATTGATATGACGTTTTGCCTGAGCTATAGCTGTTGACTTAAATAATCTAAAGGAGGCTGCAATGCAAAAGGCAGTGGCATTTTTAGGACTTGGCGTAATGGGTTACCCCATGGCTGGATGGCTGAGCAAACACGGCTATGCAGTGGTGGTCTATAACCGCACTGAGGCCGTTAGCCAGCGCTGGTTGAACGACTACAGCGGTACCTCGGCCAGTACAATGGCAGAGGCGGTTGCCGGTGCCGAGATTGTCTTTAGCTGCCTTGGCAATGACGACGATGTTCGAGCTGTGGTTGGTGGTGAAACGGGCGCACTTGCGGCCATGGAATCGGGTTCAATCTTAGTCGATCACACTACAACCTCGGCGCTGTTAGCGCGAGAGTTGGCAGAGCAGGCTGAAGCATTGGCTATTGGCTTTGTCGATGCTCCAGTATCAGGTGGTCAACAGGGCGCAGAAAACGGTCAGCTAACAGTGATGTGCGGTGGTCAGCAGGAGTACTTTGATAAAGCGGAAAATGCGATTAAGAGCTATGCCAAATCGCTCAAGCTGATGGGTGATGTAGGCAGTGGTCAACTGTGTAAAATGGTCAATCAAATATGTATTGCCGGTGTGGTTCAAGGCCTCGCAGAAGGGCTTAACTTTGCCAAGCGCGCCGGTCTCGACGCGCAGCAGGTTGTTGAGGTTATCTCCAAAGGTGCAGCCCAGTCTTGGCAGATGGACAATCGTTACCAGACCATGCTGGCCAATGAGTATGAGCATGGCTTTGCGGTGCAGTGGATGCGCAAAGATTTGGCCTTTGCCCTAGACGAGGCGAAAGCTAATGGCAGTGATTTGCCTCTGACCCAATTGGTCGATAGCTTCTATGGGGAAGTTCAGGATATCGGCGGCAACCGTTGGGACACTTCGAGCTTACTGGCTAGACTCGAGCATTATGGCGACAAGGCTTAGATAAAATATTTTTCGAGAGTAGACAACAAGGATTTGAAAATGAACACGGTTGATAACCAGGCAGAGAGTTTTAATAAGCAGTTGGCTGAATTTATTGATGGTTCGCCGACGCCATTTCATGCTGTAGCCAATATTGCGAGTTTGTTGCGTGGGGCTGGCTTTCAGTCTCTGAGCGAATCTGAAGATTGGACCATCAAGCAGGGAGAAAAGTATTTTGTCACGCGCAATGGCTCATCGATTATCGCCTTTGTGGCCGGTAGCGAAGATCTGGCTGAGAGCGGTATTCGTATGGCCGGCGCGCATACCGATAGCCCTTGCCTGATGGTTAAACCGCAACCTGAGATGCTCAATAACAACTATTTCCAGCTTGGCGTCGAAGTCTACGGCGGGGCATTGCTCAATCCTTGGTTTGATCGCGATCTTTCTCTAGCTGGACGTTTGGTTTACAGCGATGCCAGTGATCAGCTAAAACAAAAACTGATCAACTTTGATGAGCCGATTGCGATTATTCCCAGTCTGGCGATTCATCTCGATCGCACAGCCAACAAAGATCGCACAATTAATCCCCAGACCGATATTCCACCGATCCTGATGCAGGCCGATGAAAAAGCCGATTTCCGCGAGTTGCTCGCCGGGCGCTTTTTAGTTGAGGGGGAGAAGGTTCTGGATTATGAACTCTGCTTTTACGATGTGCAGGGTGCGGCAACGGTTGGTTTGAATAAAGAATTCTTCGCTGCAGCGCGACTAGATAACCTACTAAGCTGCTTTGTTGCCACTAAAGCACTGATTAATGCTGATACAAGCTGCACATCGGTATTGGTGTGCAATGACCATGAAGAGGTCGGCAGCGTTTCCTCTGTGGGCGCCGATGGGCCATTCTTGGAGTCAGTGGTCGATCGTCTGTGCAATGATCTGTGCAGCGATGTACGGGCCAGCAATAAAGCCCGGGTACTTGACGGCTCGCTACTTATTTCCTGTGACAATGCCCATGCCGTGCATCCTAATTTTGCCGCCAAACACGAGGCCGGTCACAAGCCAGTGTTAAATGGTGGGCCGGTAATCAAGGTTAATTCGAATCAGCGCTACGCCACTAATGGTGTAACTGCGAGCTTATTCCGCCAGCTCTGCGCCGAAGTTGAGGTGCCAGTGCAGTGCTTTGTGACGCGCACGGATCTCGGCTGCGGCAGCACTATTGGGCCGGTTACCGCAGCGAAATTAGGTATCCCAACTCTGGATGTGGGAATTCCCCAGCTGGCCATGCACTCCTGTCGTGAGCTGACTGGCACTTTGGATCCCGAGCGACTGAGCAGAGTGCTAACACAGTTTTTCAATCGCCCTGGGCGCTTGCAAGTGGCCTTGGGTGACTGATAGTTGTCAGAAAAGTAGAGGATTAAGCTTTACCTGCAGTCTGATACCGAATCGATTATTATAAGCAGCATTATTTTCCAAGCTAATTTTCTAAACTATAAAAGTACTGAGTCAATATGAGTAAGCAGCGCGTTTTAACCGGCATCACCACTTCCGGAACCCCCCACTTGGGCAACTATGTGGGCGCTATTCGTCCGGCGATTGAGGCCAGTCGCAGCGGCGCTTTTGAATCATATTTCTTTTTGGCGGACTATCACTCATTGATCAAGTCCCAAGACCCCGAAATGGTCCACCGTTCGACCATGGAAATCGCTGCCACTTGGTTGGCCCTGGGATTAGACCCGGATAAAGTGACCTTTTACCGTCAGTCTGATATTCCTGAAATCCCTGAGTTAACCTGGTTTTTGACATGTATGACAGCCAAAGGGTTGATGAACCGAGCCCACGCCTATAAAGGCGCAGTGCAAGCCAATGAAGAGCAAGGTGAAGATGCCGACCATGGCATCAATATGGGATTATTTAGTTATCCGATACTGATGGCTGCGGATATTTTGATGTTTAATGCCCATAAAATTCCTGTTGGTCGCGATCAAATCCAGCATGTGGAAATGGCCCGGGATGTGGCCCAGCGCTTCAACCACCATTACGGTGAGCACTTTGTGCTGCCCGCGGCAGTGGTGGATGACAATGTTGCAGTGCTGCAGGGTTTGGATGGCCGTAAAATGAGTAAGAGTTACGGCAATACCATTCCGCTATTTTTAACGGAAAAGCAGTTGAAAAAACATATTAATAAAATTAAAACCAACCTGCTTGAGCCGGGCGAACCAAAAGATCCGGATTCATCCGCGGTATTCCAGATTTGGAAAGCCTTTGCCACAGAAGCGCAGACTGCGGCTATGCGCGAGCAGTATGCCAATGGCATTGCTTGGGGTGAGGCCAAGAAGCAATTATTCGAACTGGTTAATAGCCAGTTAGCCGATGCACGCGAGCGCTATGAAATGCTTATGCAAGACCCCGCTAAAATAGAAAAGATCTTGCAGCGGGGGGCTGAAAAGGCCCGAGCTGAAAGCCAGTTACTGATCGCCAAGGTGCGTCATGCGGTGGGAATTAGGCCTTTGGTTTAAAGAGAGCCTAAAGATAGATTAAAGATTACCCGGAGATTGCTTAGTACTAGACTAGTGATCGCCAGATGATTTTATAAGAATAAATGCAGTGCAGGGATACGAAGCGAACAATTCAACGTATTGCTAATGAGTATTTCTGTATTGCGCGCTATAATGCGGCCAAAATTTGCTACCGAGCTTTGCACTCTAGACATATAGGTTAAGTCTACCGCTAAGCTATTTAATTAAGATGTTACCGGAGATAACCTTTGATGAATACTATCATGAGCAGCCGACTGAAGAACCTCGTTTTGATCACTATCGCCAGTGCCGTTTTATGGGGCTGTGGGTCAGGTGATAAAACGGTTAATTTGACTGCTAATCAAGAACAACTAGTTGCTGCGCGAATCGCTCCAGCTGGTCATGTATCTATGGCGGGACAGGTTGTGGCCATGTCTTCAGGTGGCGCAGAGTCAGCCCGCGCTGGCGGTGACATCTACGCGACTAACTGCGTTGCCTGTCACAGCTCAGGCGTTGCCGGTGCTCCTATCATGGGTGATGTGGCTGCTTGGTCTGCTCGTCTGGAGCAGGGTTTGGA
>CAWLBR010000143.1:0-5811 GCA_963855085.1 Gammaproteobacteria bacterium | reverse complement strand
GGCGCCACATATCGCAGCATAAAGCGCCAGCACTGCATAACCCATGGCGATGTGCCCTGCATTTCATCATCGACAAATTCATCTTTCATCACATAGCCGACAAACAGCGCAATCAATAGTCCCGACAGAGGCAGCATCACATTCGAGGTCAGGAAGTCTAAAAAGTCGAAGAAGGTAAATCCGGCGACCGTTGAATCGGCCCAGATATTAAACGAGAACACGCTGCCCAAACCCAATAACCAAGTGCCGCCGGCGATCAGGGAATTGGCCTGAATGCGATTCATATCTTTCGCTTCAATCAACCAGGCCACAGCCGGCTCAAGCAGAGAAATAGCCGAGCTCCAAGCAGCGATGGTCACCAACACAAAAAACACCGAGCCGATCAGTAGCCCTCCAGGCATATTGCCAAAGGCCACCGGCAGACTGATAAACATCAGACCAGGACCCGCACTGGGTTCAACACCGGGGGTCGCAAAGACAATCGAGAAGATAATCAAGCCAGAGATAATCGCCGTCATACTGTCAAAGAAGGCGACGGTTAAGATGGTTTTACCTATATTGGCGTTCTGGGGCATATAGGCGCCGTAGGCCATGATCGCGCCCATACCTATGCTCAGCGTAAAGAACGCCTGCCCCATAGCCTCGAGCACTCCACGGCCAGTCAATGCAGCAAAGTCGAAGGTAAATAGGAAATCCCAACCGGCCTGAAAGTTACCGCGAAAAAAACTAAAGCCGAGCAGTATCAACAACATAATAAACAGCAGCGGCATTAAAATTTCTACCGCGACGCCTAGGCCTTTTTTGACGCCGCCCACTACCACACCCACACAGAGCATCAGAAATAAGGTCTGCCAGAACACCAGTCGCGCCGGATCGGCTAACAGCTTGCCGAACACCCCAGCAGCCACTTCACCTGTAGCGCCACGCAACTCACCAGAGGCCATGGAGAAAATATAATCCAAGGCCCAACCGGCAATCACCGCGTAGAACGAAATAATCAGCATGCCAGCCACAACACCGAGCCAGCCAATATGGCGCCAGGCAGAGTGGGCGCCGCTCTCAGCGACCATGTCGCGCATGGAATTGATCGGGCTCTGGCGGCCGCGGCGACCAATAGCCACTTCGGCCATCATCACCGGAACACCGATTAATAGGATACAGGCTATGTAGGCGAGGACAAACGCGCCGCCACCATTACTGCCGGCAACATAGGGAAACTTCCACATATTGCCCAGGCCCACCGCAGAACCCGTGGCAGCCATAATAAAGGTCCAGCGACTAGTCCAAGTTCCGTGCATGCCTTTTTGCTGTAAGCCCATAAACTACCCCAAAAAATGATTTCGAATTGTAACTCTATCCCTAAGGTGATCCTAATTAAATAGCCCTCATTGAGTGCGCATTTGGTTATGATAAATAGACCAGCAGACGTATAATCGGTAGTTATGACAAAAAAGAAACCTAAAGCTCAATCCAACACTATCGCTCTCAACAAGAAGGCGAAGCACAACTATTTTCTCGAGCAAAAATTTGAGGCGGGAATTTCGCTGATGGGCTGGGAAGTGAAAAGCCTCCGCGAAGGTAAGGTCAACCTTACGGACACCTATGTGTTGCTGCAAAATGGCGAGGCCTGGTTAATCGGCACCAATATCACGCCGCTGGCCACAGCCTCGACTCACTATGTCACCGAGCCTATCCGCTCACGCAAGCTGCTACTCAATCGCCGTGAATTGGATAAGCTGGAAGCTGGGGTCAATCAGAAGGGCCACACCTGTGTGTGCACCGCGATGTATTGGAAGACCCATCTGATTAAAGTGGAGATCGCCCTAGCCAAAGGTAAGGCGGATTTCGATAAGCGCAATGACGACAAAGAGCGTGACTGGGATCGTCAAAAGCAGCGGATTATGCGGCACTCTGCTTAGCCGCAGCTTGCATAACCCGCCAAGATCAAAGGTTTAAGGGTCTAGTTTTTATTGCCAAACAACCCTTTAAGCGCACCGGCTTTTTCTTTCACCTGATCTTCCAGTGATTTTCCCATATCCTTAATCGCCCCTGACTGGCTGACTGCCTTGCCTGCCGCGCCGACAATTGCACCGATCACTTGCGCCGCGGCCTCAGCGCCAGAGACACCATCATCGCCTTCAGCAGATGCACCTATATCAGATAGATGCAGGTCGGGCAGATCTAAGTCGAGACCTTTGCCACCGAGAATCGCATAATGAACCACAGCGTCGGTAATTCTAAGATCTCGAATAATGAATTTTTTGCCCTCAGTGTCGGAACTCTCTTGGCTGCTATCGGCACCTAGGTAGTCGGCGATATTAGCCTGAATCTGATCCAGATTGCTGCGGCCACCGGACCGCTCCATGGTGATTTCTGGCGCCACAATGCGCAGAGAGTCTATAATTATTGTGTCACTGGCCAAGGATTCCGCATCCATAGCAAAGCTGATCAACCCCAACTTAAACGCATCCGCTGCATCAAAACCCTTAGGATTACCCACTCGCAGTCCTGAAAAACTGCCTTTGGCATCGGTCAGTGACAGATCTACCGAACTCAGCGTCACCTCAGATCCAGTCAAATCAGGACCAATAGTCTCCACTGCTGTTTTGATGCCACGATCTAAATTAGTCAAAACAACAATCATCAGCACAACCACTAACGAAATAATTGTCGTGGTGATTTTCCCAATTTTATTCATCTTTCCTCTCTCCCTTAATATTAATTCAATCCAATTAGATAAAGCATAGATGCTATTCTGCTAGCTGTATTAATAGCTATATCATCAGAGCCGATGATTAACGTTGTGACCCAAGGAACCGATCAACAATGACAGCAAAACCCTCAATGCTAAGCACTCCCATCGCTAGCCCCGCAATTATCCTTGAAGGGTTCAAACTACTCGGGCATGCAGATATTCGCTGGCTGGTGATTATTCCAACACTGCTTAATCTCATACTGTTCTCTGCAGCCACCTGGTTTGCTGCGGCATGGGTGAGCGACTGGCTAAACTTTTTGATTGCCTCAGTACCTGAATGGCTCGAGTGGCTGGTGTGGATTATATGGCTATTGTTTGTGCTGCTGGCGTTGGTTGTCTATTCCTTCACCTTTACGCTATTCGCCAATCTGATCGGCTCGCCGTTTTACGGCATTATCGCCGAGCGGGTGACTGCCCTTGAGCGCGGCAGCACCAATGAAACGCCAACGTCGACCTCCGCTCTTTTAGCCACAGCCTGGGGCAGCTTCTGCCGCGAACTGCAGATCATCGCCTATATGCTGCCGCGTACTCTCGGTGTGGCGCTGCTCACGGTGATGATTAGTTTTGTGCCTGTGATTAATATTTTGGCGCCACTGATTGCGGGTAGCTGGGCGGCCTGGTCTCTAGCATTACAGTATATGGATTATCCGGCGGACAGCGATGAGCTGAGCTTTGCCGAGGTACGACAACGCGCGGGAAAGCAGAGATTGTTGTCACTGAGTTTTGGATTGTCAGCATTGGTGGCAGCGGCGATTCCGCTGGTCAACTTGTTGCTGCTGCCAGCCACTGTGATTGGCGGCACGCTATTGTGGTGCCGCCAATACAGTGAGGTGTAAAAAGAAGAAGTCTGGCACAGCAGCGCGCTGTGCCATTTGAGTTAGCCGACGGTATTTGGCTACGCTTTATTGCCGTCTATATCACCTTCTTTGGCTGAGGGCTCTTGTTCCGCTGAGGGCTCTTGTTCCGCTGAAGGCTCTTTGTCCGCGGAGGGCTCTTGTTCCGCTGAGGGCTCTTTGTCCGCTGAAGGCTCTTGTTGCGCTGAGGGCTCTTGTTCCGCTGAGGGCTCTTGTTCCGCTGAGGGCTCTAAAACCTCCACTGCAACCACTGGCTCGACTTCTACTGGAGGCTCGAGAGCGATCTCTGCTTGCGCTGGCTCTTGTGCAACCACTGCAGGTGCCTCTGTTGCCACTGGTGTTTCTTTAGCTGCAGGCGCTTCTTTAGCCACAGGCGTTTCTTTAGCCACAGGCGCTTCCGTAACAGCAGGCGCTGCTTCAACAACAGGGGCTTTTTTGGCAACCGGCGCTTTGCGAGCTGGTGCAGGTGACTCGGTCAATAAGGATTCATCGGGCATGGTGCAAGACAGCTTCATATCCAACAGCTTTTCGATGGGCTCGAGCAAGAATGCATCGTCTTCACAGGCAAAGCTTATGGAGATGCCAGTCTCGCCAGCACGACCGGTGCGACCAATACGGTGCACATAGTCTTCAGGCTCTTCTGGCAGGGTGAAGTTAATCACGTGGCTAACGCCGTTGACGTGAATGCCTCGACCAGCGACATCGGTGGCGACCATCACTTTGATGGCACCGCTCTTAAAGCCTTCCAGTGTTTTCATGCGACGCGCCTGAGGCACATCACCGGCAATCAAACCGACCTTGAAACCCTGTTTCTTTAATCGCTCATAGAGAGTGCGACAAATATCGCGACGGTTGGCAAAGACCATAACGCTTTGAACATCGTCACTTTTAAGAATATTTTGCAGCAGGGCAAATTTTTCACTGGCGGTGGTGATAAAGATTTTTTGCTCGACGGTATCCGTAGCCACGCGCTCCGGCTCCATCTCAAGCTTCACTGGCTTGTCCGTCCACTGCTCCGACAGACGCATAACGTCATCGGTAAAGGTGGCGGAAAAGAGTAATGTTTGACGATCTTCTTTCGGCGGCGTTGAGCGCACCAGACGACGGACCTGGGGAATAAAGCCCATATCCAACATACGGTCGGCTTCATCGATAACCAGTACTTCAACCTGATCCAGGTGAACGTCTTTATTGCTGGCAAAATCCAGCAGACGTCCCGGAGTTCCAACGAGAATATCGCAGTGTGAACGCTTAATTTTCTGCAGCTGCTTACCATAGTCCATACCACCGACTAAGGTGTGTACCTTGAGGTCGGTGTGCTGGAGCAGCTGTTCGGCATCTTCGCCGATCTGAATCGCCAGCTCGCGAGTCGGCGCCAGAATCAATGCGCGGGCTTCGCCCATATAGCGCTCGTCTTCGACGGGAAATTTGAGCAGGTCATTAATAATACTAATCAGAAAGGCAGCGGTTTTACCTGTACCTGTCTGAGCCTTGCCGACCATGTCATGGCCGCGCAAAGTATGGGGCAGCGAAGCACCCTGAATAGGTGTGGCATAACTAAAGCCAGCGGTCTGAATGGCTTGTAGCAGAGGCAGCGGCAGGTCGAAGTCGTGGAAGCGGGCTTTGCCCTCTTGCACTTCGACAACGAACTGATCGGCACTCCAGGCTTTTTCGGCGCTGTTATTGTTGCGACCACGGCCACGTCCGCGACGTCTTGGACCTCGCACTGATGACTTTTTGGCTTCGTTGTCGGGAGTCGAATTTTCTGGGGCTGTAGTTTCAGTCAAGTTTGGGCACGCATATTTGGACAGTGATTAAACACCGGGTTCAATGCACGCTAGCCGCTTTAAGGCAATCTCTTTGAAACGCTGTGTGCACATATTTGAGGCGCGATTGTAGCAGAATTGTCGGCGAACCGTTTGGTTTTGTAATCTGGCCCGCCGTCGGCCTGTGCCGCAAACTACAGCTTGCTCAGACCTGCCCGCCGGGCTATCCAATAGTCGAGACTAAACCAGCGCCCAGGGCCAGTGAAAAAAAGCATTAACAGCATAATAAAATAGGTCGCCGCAAACTCGATGCCATTGTTGAGAATCACCAAACCGCCCTTCTCGGTGAGCCAACTGTAGTTGCCGTGGCGCTTTAAAAGCGACTTCGCCGCCCCTAGACGCTCGCCCACAGCGACACTGTTCTCGAGGCTTCGCT
>CAWLBR010000142.1:0-5821 GCA_963855085.1 Gammaproteobacteria bacterium | reverse complement strand
TGCAGGGTGAGATCGACTTTAAAGCCAGCTTCACTCAGCGCATGGCGCTGCTCAAGGGGCTGGATGCCAGTGTGCTGCAATCGGTGGCCGAGCGACTGCGCCTAAATGAAGGTGCTGAGCACCTTATATCGACACTGAAAAAGCTCGGCTTTAAAACCGCCATTGTCTCCGGAGGCTTCACCTTTTTTGGTGAGTATCTGCAGCAGCGTTTGGGTGTTGACTATGTGTATGCCAACCAGCTGGATATTGAAGATGGGCTGGTAACCGGTCGGGTTACAGGTGAAATTATTGATGGTCAGCGCAAGGCCGAATTGCTGCGTCAAATCGCTCAGCGTGAAGGTCTGATGTTACAGCAGGTGATCGCTGTGGGGGATGGTGCCAATGACTTGCCGATGCTTAGCATTGCCGGTCTGGGTATAGCTTTTCGCGCCAAGCCACTGGTTAAGGCGTCAGCCAAGCAGTCAATTTCCAATCTAGGCTTAGACGGAATTCTCTACCTGCTCGGCTACAGTGACAAAGACACGCTTATTCTCGACTGAAGCTCCTAGCCATAAGCTTGTAAAAAATAAGCCATTAAAAAGAGGCTTATAAAAATACGTTTGTAATATCAGGGCCCCTCAGAGAAATCGTAGTCCATGATAAATGATGGCTTATTGATATAGTGGCCCTGAATATATTGCACACCCTGTTGCCAGAGTATGGGAATAATAGTCGCCGTCTCGACAAAGGGCACGATCACATCGACACCGGTGCCGGTCATGCCGCCCATAATCTTTTGGAATTCTTCTTTTCCTTGCTCCGCCCTTTCTCGAGCGGCTTTGTCTTGACCTGGATTGGCAAGCTTCTCAACAATCACGCGATCCACCTTAACAAAGTCAGCTTTGACCCGTTCTAAGGTTTTAAGGGGGTTGATGGCGAGGCCAAAGTTACTGATACCCACCTGCCCCTTGGCTTTTTTCATCTCCTCACAGAGCGCTGCAGCCTGATTCAGGTAGCGCACTGCATCGATTTCACGGAATTGGAAAATCAGTGCATTGGCGGGTAGCTTCGACGCGCTCAGGGCTTTTTGCAGCCAGGGTAAAAACTCCGTATCAGCAAATGATTGGGCGCTGATATTAATAAATAGCTGAGTCTCAGGGTTGGTCTTGAGTTTCTCGGTGAGTGAACTGAGTGCTTCGCCTATTACCCAGCGATCCACTTCGGCGGCAATCTCGGATTTAAATAGGTTAGTGATGAAGTCCTCGGGTATTTCGCTGGCCGGAACATCCTTTTTAATGCCCAGAATGACTTCGTAATATTCCTTGCCACTGCCGCCATCCATCAGTGCCACTATGGGTTGATAGCGAATTGAGAAGGCACCTTTGCTGAGCAAGTTCTTGGCGGTGATAACCACTGCCTCAGCTTTTGAAATCTCGTCTGAGTGAATATCTGGAATATAGAACTTGGCGCCATTGCCGAGGCTATTGTCTTTTCGCAACTGGGCTATAGCCTCTTCACTGCGCTCGAGGCCGCGTTCAACGGAGGGCACATTTTCATTGAGGCCGGTGATGCCAATTGAAGTGGTCAGGGAGAAGGTTTCATCGTCTATATCAAACACCTGTTGGCCGATCTGCTGGCAGATGTCCGCTGCCAGCTCCACCACCTTCTCTTCCGCCGTATCCGGTAGCACTATGACAAAACAGTTTTCTGAGATTCTGCCGCAGTCGAGATTGTGATCAAACAGCTGCACGATAAACATCACCAGTGAATGAGCGATTTTCTCAGCTTTGGCTATACCTAGGTCTTCCTTGAGCTGGCTGAATCGGTCTGCCTGAATATTCAGTAACATACAGTCCTGGCCACTCTGCACCGAACGACTGATGCCTCGGCTAATCAGTTCGTAGACCAGGTGCGGTTGTATGGCGCTGTATTCGGTGGTCTTTTGCTGCTCGCTGTGGTCCATGGTGGCATCAAACAGTTTGTCTTTATTGATCGTAAACTGCAGCGCCGGTTCAGCATCGTGTTGAATCTGGTGGATCTCGAGAAATGCGTCAGTCTCTTTGCCATCCGCGTCCACTGTTTTGATCACAGCTTCAAAAGGCATAAGTTCATCAGCGCTCCGCAGGGGTACCATATAGGCCTTAAGTTTCTCTCGGTCCCTCGCACCTATATTGTCGATAACCGGCATGCAGAGCATCTCCTCCACATCGCTAAAGCCAAAGATACTGGCGCAGGCGTCATTGCCATAGACATAGACACCCTCCTTGATGATTGCGATGGGAAAACGCGAAATATCCATAAGATGCTGGGCGCGCTTTTCAGCGACAGACAGTTTACGTTCCCACTCCCGGGACTGGCGGCGTTCATAGACGCCGCGCAATGAACGCTGCACAACCTTAATCAAATGTTGATCTTGATCTTCCACTACAACGTCAACGGCACCAAGGCGCATGCCTTCGATAACTTTTTTCGGGTTGTATTCCTGGCTGATCAGAATAACCGGCAGATCTCTCTCGGCCCGGCGTATGCGCTGAAAGATATTCTGCGTCGGAATCTTGCTGTAGTCCTGAGCGGCGAGTAATAGGTCCCAGTTGCGCATGGAGATTGTTTTTTGCAGCTGTTCTTCATTGGTTGCCAGCTTGGCTTCGACGACAAAGTCGGCGCTGCGTAAAATACTGATAAAACGGTTTGCTTCATCATTGGATTTGTCGACGATTAAAATATGCAGTGGTTCATTTGAACGCATAAAAATATTTCTTCCTTGATTTTTTGATTAGCGTTATTAACAGGACTCGATAAAACGAATTTAACAAAAAGCTATTTTGAAATGTGATAAATGTTCTGTAGTTTCCAATTCCTCTTCGAGAATTGCATAGCTCTGTTGCAGTGGTGTAATCACAAAAATCTTAGCGTTTTTAGTGTAGCGCAGCGGTGGGCACAACAATGTGACGCCTTCGCTGAGATCTCGTTTTTGTGAGAGCAATACAGCTTGCATAAACTGGTACTCTGAATCCGGGCCCCGTGGCCTGATGCGAATAGCGGCTGGGGCGCAGTGGCGGGCGGGAAATTGCACGCCGCAGATACTGTAAAGGGAAGGGGAGATGTTTTTCCAGCGTACAATTCCCGCCATCCATTTATTCGCTTCCCGGGTGCGAACGGCGATCAGTTCCCCCGGTTGCAGCTGCACTTTTTTATCATTTAGCTCGATGCAGGCGCCATTCAAACTAACATTTTTGCGCAGCGCTTGAATCACTTTTAGCTTGCTGTTTCTAGTCCCTGTGGGCATATAGATAACTGGGTCATCCGGATGTGTGTCGAGCCTTTCAAATGCTGTGCCCCAGACATCATCTACGCGTTTAATACCAGGTCCCCGATTGTTTTTCGTCGGTGCCTGCTGTCCGCAGAGCCGCAAAAAATTATCGAAACTATCGGTTTTCGATAACATGCAGATGGTTGCTGTAAAGCCCTGTGTCACCGAGAGCTGTGCCTGATCCTTAATGTGAGTTTCGCGGCGCTTAAGCTTTTCTCCCCACTGTTTGATTAGGTCGCCTATAACTCGGCGGGACACCCTGTCAGAAAATAATGTATCTGAATTGTCGCTAATCACGCCCTTTAAGAAAGTCACCAGATGGGATGTGTCGAGAATGATATTGCCTGGATGTCGGTCACCCTCGTCAGCATAGACAGTCCCGTGATTTGTCGAGGGGTCTACGGCAAAAAGCCCCTTGTCATTGCCTCTGTGGAGCTCGGCCAGAGATGACCAAAATTCCAGTTCGCTGTAGACAAAGCGTAATTCATAGTTGGAAAAATGATGGGGCCTGGTGCTACTAAAAAGCAGCAGTTTTATGTAGACCTTTTTGACTGAGCTATTGATGCCGAGATCGTCAGGTATATCTTTACTGGCAACTCCAAGCTGCTCGGCGAGTAAATAGAGGGCATGTAACTCGCGCCAATAAAAGCTTGGCTGCTGCAGATAGTGGCTTAGGCTGTTGAGCTGAATTCTTGCCAACAGGTGACAGGCGGCCAGAATACACTGAGCTAGATGGCCGCTTTTTCGTGTTTGCTTTGGGTTGATTGGGAGCTCCTCTCCCAACTGGTAGATAACTAACTTGTAGCCTTCAAAAAGACGTCTAACCAGAGACTGGCCGAGAGAGATAGCTTTGGCTGTGGATTGATTGAGTTGATTCTGTAACAGGCCCTCAGTGGATCTAATGACAGCCGGATTGAGACTGTCGAGAATAGCCATTTTTATGTTGGGCGGATTATCTGATCCTATAACCGATGGCAGAATCCGGTAGAGCTCCATGGAGTTGTTGGCATAGTTGGTCGCCGAGAGGCCGTTTATAAACTGTTCAGCTGAGGCTGGGTCCTGGATCTGCGCATCGGTATTGGTTGCGAGGTTGTCTGCGATGGAGGGCTTTAAAATACTCAGTAGGGCTGCAATATTATTGTTTGAAGCAGAGCTCATAAAAGTTAGCCTGAAAAACGTTGTAGTTGGGTTTCCAAAAAAGGCTCTATTTATCCTTTGATACGTCTTCCCTAAGTGTAGTCAACTTTTTCTCCTAACTCGGCAATTCACCTGCAGCTGAATTTCAATCGCTTAATAATTTCTCCGGTGGCGCCATAAACTGCTCAAATGTAGGGGAAGTTCGGGTATCATAACGGCCTTTTAGATAATCGAGAACAAAGCCAATGTCAAACTACTCTACCAATGAATTTCGCTCCGGATTGAAGGTAATGCTCGATGGAGACCCCTGCTCAATCTTGGACAATGAACTGGTAAAGCCCGGTAAAGGCCAGGCATTTAACCGCGTTAAATTGCGCAACCTAAAGACGGGTCGGGTATTGGAAAAGACTTTTAAATCCGGTGAGCAACTGGAGGCCGCTGACGTTATGGATACTGATATGCAGTATCTCTACAACGATGGCGACTTTTGGTGCTTTATGGAGCCAGATACCTTTGAGCAGCATCAGGCCACTGAGAATGCGGTAGGCGATGCGTTGATCTGGTTGAGTGAGCAGGACACCTGTGTGGTCACTCTGTTTAATGGCGTCCCGCTGTCGGTGACACCGCCCAATCATGTTGAGCTAGAGATTGTTGAAACTGATCCAGGTCTGCGTGGTGATACGGCTCAGGGTGGCAGCAAGCCGGCTAAGCTGGTCACTGGTGCAGTGGTAAAAGTACCACTGTTTCTGGATCAAGGTGAGATCATCCGTGTCGACACTCGCACCGGTGAATACCAGGGTCGCGTCAGCGCCAAATAAGGTCTTGAGTCAGCCCTTGAGTGTTAAGTGGAAGGCTTAGATGGAAGGCTTATGGAACCTTTAAACCAATGGCAACCCGGCGCCAGCATGGCGACTCTGCGTCAGCGCAGTCGGGTGTTCTCTGAGCTGCGTAATTTTTTTCAGCAGCGTCAGGTAATGGAAGTGGATGTGCCGTCGCTGTCTAGGGCAACGGTAACTGACCACAATATCGACAGTATTCAGGCGCGCAACGCAGAGGTTGCAGCCTATCTTCAGACCTCTCCCGAATATTTTATGAAGCGCCTGCTGGCCTCTGGCAGCGGTGATATCTATAGCCTCGGCAAAGCCTTTCGCGACAATGAGAGCGGCCGTCGTCACAATCCCGAATTTACCCTGCTGGAATGGTATCGCTGTGGTTGGGATGAGCATCAGCTGATGGACGAAGTGGCCGAGCTGATCGCTACCCTAGTACCAGAGATAGCCGTTCAACGATGTCGCTATGCAGAACTATTTATCCAGCACTTACAGGTCGATCCCCATCTTATTGATTTAGCGGATCTACAGGTTTTGGCTGTTGCTGCCAGCTCAGAGGCCTGGG
>CAWLBR010000141.1:0-5833 GCA_963855085.1 Gammaproteobacteria bacterium | reverse complement strand
TATCCGCGTTGGAACTTGTCATAATGCACGACTCACTTTAAAGGTCGGCCATTCTAGCTAAAACAACCCCATGGCGAAATCGAAAAATCGTAGTTGGATAAAACAACATGTAAAAGACCCTTATGTGAAAATGTCACAGAAGGATGGCTATCGCTCCCGAGCAAGCTATAAATTACTTGAGATCATTGAGAAGGATCGCTTGATCCGCCCCGGGATGACCGTCGTAGACCTAGGAGCAGCACCCGGTGGATGGTCGCAGGTGGCAATGGACTTGGTAGGTCACGAGGGCCGTGTTCATGCCCTAGATCTGCTGCCCATGGACGGTATTGCTGGCGTCGACTTTATTCTCGGGGATTTTACCGAAGATAAAATATTGCAGGAGCTCCTAGGGCTAATCGATAAACGGCCTGTTGACCTTGTAATTTCGGATATGGCCCCCAACTTAACGGGTAGCAAGGCGGTAGATCAGCCCACCAGTATTTATTTAGTTGAGCTGGCTGTGGATCTAGCCTGCAAGGTGATGAAGCCAGAGGGCGTTTTTATTGCCAAACTCTTCCAGGGAGAAGGATTCGATGAGTTTGTGCGACATGTTAGAACATTGTTTAATACAGTCAGTATGCGAAAACCCGACGCCTCGAGATCAAAATCTCGGGAAGTCTACATGGTTGCCAAGGGCTTAAAACCCTGATTATGAGGATAATAACTTGAACGATTTGGTTAAAAATTTGGTTGTGTGGCTGGTTCTAGCTGCAATTCTGATGTCTGTTTTCAATAGCTTCACGCCAAAAGAAGTGGAAAACGAGATCATTTATTCGGAATTCGTGACCGATGTGCAAAACGAACGCGTCTCAAGTGTTGCCATTAATGGTTTGATTATCGAAGGCGTGCGTCTCGATGGTTCAACCTTTAAGACTGTGCGGCCCAATGTTCAGGATCCCGGTTTGATGGATGACCTGCTCAACCACAATGTAAAAGTAGTGGGTAAAGAGCCTGAGACACCCAGCCTGCTGTCGCAGCTGCTAGTCGCAGCGTTCCCAATCTTGTTGATTCTGGCTATTTTTGTCTTCTTTATGCGTCAGATGCAGGGCGGCGCCGGTGGCAAGGGCGGCCCCATGAGCTTTGGTAAGAGCAAAGCCAAACTGCTTAATAGCGACCAGATTAGCACTACATTTGCGGATGTGGCCGGTGTTGACGAAGCCAAAGAAGATGTTAGCGAGCTGGTTGATTTTCTCAGCGATCCCACTAGATTTCAGCGCCTTGGCGGACGCATCCCCAAGGGCATATTAATGGTCGGCCCTCCAGGTACAGGTAAAACTTTGCTGGCGAAAGCGATTGCCGGTGAAGCCAAGGTGCCATTCTTCTCAATTTCCGGTTCTGACTTTGTCGAAATGTTTGTCGGTGTTGGTGCTGCGCGCGTGCGGGACATGTTTGAGCAGGCCAAGAAGCAAGCGCCGTGCATTATCTTTATCGATGAGATCGATGCTGTAGGTCGCCATCGTGGCGGTGGCTATGGTGGCGGTAACGACGAGCGCGAGCAGACATTGAACCAGTTGCTGGTGGAGATGGATGGCTTTGAAGGCAATGAAGGCGTGATTGTTATCGCCGCAACCAACCGTCCCGATGTGTTGGATAAAGCTCTGCTGCGACCAGGCCGATTTGATCGCCAGGTCTATGTCAGCTTGCCGGATATTCGTGGTCGCGAACAGATTCTTAAAGTTCACGCGCGCAAAGTACCCATTGATGACAGTGTTGAATTGAGCGTCATCGCTCGCGGTACTCCCGGTTTCTCAGGTGCCGACCTAGCCAATCTGATCAACGAAGCGGCGCTGTTTTCCGCCCGCAGCAATCGCCGTGTAGTGGGTATGGAAGAATTTGAGCAGGCCCGTGACAAAATTATGATGGGTGCCGAGCGCCGCTCCATGGTCATGTCAGTTAAAGAAAAGGCCAATACCGCTTATCATGAAGCCGGCCATGCGATTATCGGCAAGCTGGTTCCTGAGCACGATCCAGTGCACAAAGTGACCATTATTCCCCGCGGCCGTGCCTTGGGTGTAACTCAGTACCTGCCCGAAGAAGACCGTTACAGCATGAGCCGACGCCAGTTATTTAGTCAGCTCTGTAGCCTGTTTGGTGGACGTCTCGCCGAAGAGCTGATTGGCGGCTTGGATGGCGTCACTACTGGCGCCTCTAATGATATTGAGCGGGCCACACAGATGGCGCGCAATATGGTCACTAAATGGGGCCTCAGTGAGACCATGGGTCCGGTGCTCTACGGTGAAGACGAATCGCAGAATCCTGGTGGCGGCAATACTCACTACTCAGAAGATACCTCGCGTCAGATCGACCAAGAAGTCCGTACTATTCTGGATGATGCCTATCAGCAGGCTAAAAAGTTGCTTGAAGATAATCGCGATATTCTCGAGTCAATGAAAGACGCCTTAATGGAGTTTGAAACCATTGATGCAGATCAGGTCGACGATTTAATGCATAGACGCAAAGTTCGCCCGCCAAAGCATTGGGATGACAACGACTCGGATACAGGCGCTGGTAAGCCGTCTGCTGACGCCGCTGAAGAGGCTTCTAAAGAGCCGGCGAAAGAACCCGCAAAAGAGGGCCCCATTGGCGGCCCAGTAGAAGAAGTCTAACTCGATAGAGCAGGAATAGCCTCGCTGCCGTAATGGCTGCGAGGCTTTTTACTTTTATGAATGCAAAGACGCTTATCTGTGGCAATAAAACGCTGGACCTATCCCGCCCTGCGGTGATGGGTATTGTCAATATTACCCCTGACTCCTTTTCTGACGGCGGACAGCTCTACGTGGGTGAAAAAGTCGATCTGGATAAAACTCTGCAGACAGTGGAATCCATGTTGGCCGACGGTGCCGATATTATTGATATTGGCGGCGAATCCACTCGCCCCGGCGCCTCGCCGGTCACGACCCAGCAAGAGTTAGATCGTGTACTGCCCGTGGTGCAGGCAGTGGGGGCAAGGTTCGACGCTCTGATCTCAGTAGACACCAGCACCTCTCAGGTGATTGCTGAGGCCTCAGAGGCCGGTGTCCATCTGATCAATGATGTACGGGCTCTGCAGCGCGAGGGAGCTCTTCAGGCCGCTGCAGCGACTGGGTTGCCGGTCTGCCTGATGCATATGCAGAATCAGCCGGATAGCATGCAGAGCAATCCCAGCTATATTGATGTGGTCACTGAAGTTCTAGAATTTTTACAGCAACGCAAGCAAGCCTGCTTAGATGCGGGGATCGCCAGTGAGCAGATACTACTGGATCCAGGCTTTGGTTTTGGCAAGACCCTTGAGCATAATCTTGCTTTGTCCGGCTCTCTAGACCGCTTTGTCGATACAGGCCAGAGCCTGCTGCTGGGTGTCTCGAGAAAAACAATGATTGGCCAATTACTCAACTCAAAAAACGATAGCAGGCTAATTGGAAGTGTTACCATGGCGCTTTTAATGGCCCAGTCGGTTGCTCATAAGCAAGCGCAGAGAGGTTGCTTCAGCGGCATGATTTTACGTGTGCATGATGTGCGCGAGACAGTACAAGCGTTAACTGTCTGGCAGCGAACAATGGATTTTAAGGGCGAGATAAATAACTTATGACAAGAAAGTATTTTGGTACCGACGGTATTCGTGGACGTGTGGGGGAATACCCCATTACAGCAGACTTTTTCCTTAAGCTGGGCTGGGCCGCTGGTACAGTTCTGACACGTAATGCCGTAGGCAAAAAACGTGTCTTGATTGGCAAGGACACCAGAGTTTCCGGTTATATGTTTGAGTCCGCCCTTGAGGCCGGCCTGATCGCTGCCGGTGTAGATGTAGATATGCTCGGGCCTATGCCAACACCTGCCATAGCTTATCTGACGCGAACCTTTCGCGCAGCTGCCGGCATTGTTATCAGCGCATCGCATAATGCAGTTGAAGATAATGGGATTAAGTTCTTCGGCGCTGACGGTTACAAATTGTCAGACGAAATCGAGCTTGAAATTGAAGCCTTGCTCGATCAGCCACTGGTCACCAATGGATCTAATTATCTCGGCAAAGCGCGGCGCATTACAGATGCCGCCGGTCGTTACGTAGAGTTCTGTAAAGGCAGCCTGCCTTCTGGTTTTAACCTTCAGGGAATGAAAGTAGTGCTCGACTGTGCCCATGGCGCAACCTACGACGTGGGGCCAAAAGTCTTTAAAGAGCTGGGCGCCACAACTATCACCATGGGCAATCAGCCCAATGGTTTTAATATCAATGATCAATGTGGATCGACCTACACTGCAGGGCTTTCCTCGGCAGTGTTGGATCATCAGGCCGATCTGGGTATCGCCTTTGATGGCGACGGCGATCGTGTTCTGTTTATTGATGATCAGGGAGATCTGGTGGATGGCGATGAATTGCTATTTATTATCGCTCAGCACCGCCATGAATTTCAGGGCGGCTGTAATGGTGTCGCTGGTACTCAGATGAGTAACCTAGGCCTCGAGTTGGCCCTGGAAGATATGAAAATTCCCTTTGTGCGCACCAAGGTCGGTGACCGCTACGTAGTTGAAGCGATGAAGGAGCACAGCTGGGTTCTCGGTGGCGAAGGTTCCGGCCATGTCCTCTGTAGTGACCTCAATACCACCGGTGACGGCATCGTCTCGGCACTTCAGGTGCTGAGAGCCGTGGTTGATAGCGGCAAGTCTCTCCGTGAACTGAAGAATGGCATGAGCAAGCTGCCAATGTTAATGATCAATGTCCGCCTCGCTCAGAAGATCGATCTGAGTGGCGATGAAGCAATAAATCGTGCCGTTGCTGAGGCTGAAGAAACGCTCGCTGGTCGTGGTCGTGTTTTGCTGCGACCCTCGGGAACCGAGCCTTTGATTCGGGTGATGGTCGAGGGCGAAGACAGTGCATTGGTCGAGAGTTCAGCCGCAGCCATTGCTGAAATCGTTAAACAGCGGGTAGAGGCACTTAAAAGCTGATTTGCTTATTGTATCTTAGCCTGCAGTCGGGTAGGATTTGCGCCCTTTTGCGGGACTGCACTCAAGGGAGTACTCAGGATGGGTAAACAGCTGATCGCGGGTAACTGGAAAATGCATGGAACAGCTGAATCGGCGCGAAACTTAGCGACCCAACTCAGCCATCACAGCTTCCAAGACGATGCCGCAGAGATGATTATTTTTCCGCCACTCGTACATATGTCTGTGGTTAGCGATGTTCTGGCTAATAGTACTATTAGCCTAGGCGCGCAAAATATTTCCCAGTACCCCAATGGTGCTTACACCGGTGAAGTCTCTGCGGAGATGTTGTTAGATCAGGGTTGTAAGTATGTTTTGGTTGGGCACTCAGAGCGCCGAGCGATATTGGGTGAGAGTGACCAAACAGTTGCTGAAAAATTTAGAACCGCACAGAATACGGGATTGATTCCCATACTCTGTGTTGGAGAAAGCCTTCAGCAGCGCCAGCAAGATGCGACGTTTGAAGTGGTAGCAAAGCAGATTAGTGCCGTGATTGACCTTGTAGGTCTAGATAGGGTCTGCCAGTCGGTGATTGCCTATGAGCCAGTTTGGGCAATAGGAACCGGCGAGACAGCAAGCCCAGAGCAGGCCCAGGATGTGCACGCTGTTATACGCGCACAGCTAGGCGAAGCTGGGCGATCGACTACATTGCTCTATGGTGGCAGCGTCAACAAGAGCAATGCAGCAGAGTTATTTAAGCAACCAGACATCGATGGTGGACTGGTTGGTGGGGCCTCGCTTGAGGCGGACGAATTTTTGAATATTGCACAATTGGTAGAAGCGTAATCATGGAAAATTTTATTTTAATCTTTCACTTTCTAGTTGCCGTATTTTTGAT
>CAWLBR010000140.1:0-5911 GCA_963855085.1 Gammaproteobacteria bacterium | reverse complement strand
TGTTTTTTGCCTCCACTAACTATCAGCTGGCCAATGCCGCGGTGACTGCGGTGATGCCAATGCAATTTTTAAGCCTCAGCGGCGGCGTCAGAATATTTGTCGACCTGGCTGCCATCGGTATGTTCGGCGGCATGTTTATTGTGCCCCTCTATGCCATGGTGCAATCACGCACCCAGAGTCATAAGCGGGCGCGAGTGATAGCCGCCAATAATGTCTTTAATGCGCTATTTATGGTGTCCGGCGCATTAATCGGTATCGTCTGTCTGAGTATTGTGCAGATGACTATCCCACAATTTTTTGCCCTGATGTCTGGGGCCAATTTGTTATTCTTGGCGCTATTGGTATGGCGAGTGCCAGAATTCAAGCTTCGCTTTTTAGCCGTGATAACGAATAATCGATAGCCAGAACAAATAAGAAGCGCTCGTAGATCTCTGCGAGAGCAACAAAACAAGGTAGGGGCACAACAATGCAACTCTCATCAAAGATACTTCTCGGCATGGCTCTCGGCATTGTGGTTGGCCTGATACTCAATCTGATCAGCGACGGTAGTGGTTCCGGGCCACTAACTGCCTGGGTGGTCGAATATGTCTTTGATGTGGTAGGGCGTATCTTTATTGCCTCGCTGAAACTGCTGGTAGTGCCACTGGTTTTTGTCTCACTGGTCTGTGGCTCTGCGGCCATGGGTGAAAACGTCAAGATGGGGCGCATCGCCTTTAAGACTTTGGCCCTCTATCTATTTACTACCGCAGTGGCAATCACCCTTGCCCTGACTCTGGCCAACATTATTAACCCAGGTATAGGCATAGATACTTCCGCAACCGCCAGTTATGTAGCGGCGACTCCACCGGCTTTTAAAGAAGTATTAATTGGCATATTCCCCACCAACCCAATCCAAGCCATGTCTGACGGCAATATGTTGCAAATTATTGTCTTCGCTATTTTGGTTGGCGTCGCCATCACTCAAGCCGGCACTGCAGGCAAATCCACGCTGGTGGGCTTCCAGACTTTTAATGAAGTGATTATGCGCATGGTCACTATCCTTATGCACCTGGCGCCCTTTGGTGTCTTCTGTCTACTGGCGAAACTGTTTACCCAAGAGGGCTTCACCGCGATCTTCAATCTGGCGCTCTACTTTATGACAGTCACTCTGGTATTGCTGATTCATGCAGGGGTCGTCTACACCAGTATTTTCAGTTTCCTTACCCGCTTAAATCCCCTGACCTTAATTAAGAATATGCGTCCGGCCATGCTCTTTGCTTTCAGTACTTCATCGAGCAATGCCACCATGCCGATTACCCTGAATGTGGTGGAGAAGCGTGTCGGTGTGGATAATTCCATCGCCTCCTTTACGGTGCCATTGGGCGCCACCATCAATATGGATGGCACTGCAATTATGCAGGGCGTGGCAACAGTATTTATCGCCCAGGCCTATGGTCTGGATCTGGGTATGACCGAGTATCTTGCGGTGATTGCCACTGCAACCCTAGCCTCGGTCGGCACCGCCGGTGTGCCTGGAGTAGGTTTGATTATGCTGTCTATGGTCCTGCAGCAGGTGGGTTTACCTGTGGAAGGTATTGGCTTGATTATCGGCGTCGATCGCCTGCTGGATATGATGCGCACCGTGGTCAATGTCACAGGTGATGGCATGGTCACCACCGTGGTGGCGAAAAGCGAGGGTCTGCTCAATGAAGATATCTTCAATGAAGTTTCGGATCGCGATGAGTACAGTGACCCGCAGCAGAATGGCTAGCATCCAGCTAATTCGTCAGCGCGTATAAAACACAGTTGTCTGCTTGCGGTCCCAGGGCCGCAATCGTCAACCAATCTGTTTCAGCAGCGTTACTGAGCGCTCAAAGCTGATCGCTTGTAATCATTTAAAGGTTTGTAAATGCCATTGTTCAACCGCCAAGGGAAAATCACCGTTGCAGTGCTGGTGGCCGGAATCTTATTTATTGTTGCGGTTGCTACCCTCAAACCCACCCCGGAACTAGTCAAACGTCTGCCACCCCCACTGCTGCTAGTTGAAGTGATTGATGCTGCGCCGCAAACTATGCGCCCAACCATTTCGTCTCAGGGCACTGTGGCGCCAAGGCGAGAAATTGATCTGGTATCTCAGGTCTCAGGCAAGGTAGTCGCGGTTGATCAGCGCTATGCCAGTGGCAGCTTCTTTCGTCAGGGAGATAAGCTAATCCAACTGGAATCCAGCGATTACCAGTTTGCGGTTATCCGTGCTAAAGCGCAGCTGGCCAAAGCCGAAGAGCAGGTGGCTTTAGAAAAAGGCCGCTCACGTCAGGCCAAACGGGAATGGCGGGATCTTGGGGATAACACAGCCAACGCGCTATTTCTGCGTGCGCCGCAACTGGCCTCCGCCCAAGCGGCTCTCGAATCAGCCCGTGCCGATCTCGACAAAGCCAATCTCGACCTCAGCCGCACTTCGATTATTACCCCATTTCAGGGTCGCATCAGACAGACCTTTGTCGACCTTGGCCAATACATTACACCGGGAACGCGAATCGCCAAGATATACAGCACCGATGTAGTGGAAGTACGCCTGCCCCTAAGCGATCGACAGGCAGCACTGATTGATCTGCCGGTTAATTTTGAAGATGCCCAGAGCGCAAACTATCCAGAGGTGGTTCTGCAGCGCAAAGTCGGCGGCAAGACCTACAGGTGGCAGGGAAAAATTGTCCGCACCGAAGCCTCCATCGATATTCAGAGTCGTATGACCTATGCCGTGGCGGAAGTGCAAAATCCCTTTAAAACAGATCCCAACAGTGATCGACCGCCCCTCAGTATCGGCCTGTTTGTCGAGGCCGAGATCGCGGGCAGGAAGATGGCCAATGCCCTCGAACTGCCTAAAACGGTTCTTTATCGGGGCAATGAAGTATTGGTACTCAGTGACAACGATGAAATTAGCTTTACCACTCTATCAGTGGTGCAGTCGGATACTGACTCGGTGGTAACTACAAGCATTGAACCCGGCACACGCATAGTCGGTACCCGTATTGCATTGCCTGTACCCGGTATGCGCGTGGATACAAGCTCGGCAACTGCGACCGCCGAGAGCTTTCCAATCAAAAGTTCTCCAATCAAAAGTTCTCCCTCAAACAGCGCTGACCTCCTATGAACAGCTCCATAGCCTGGTTTGTGCGCAACCCGATCGCGGCAAATCTGCTGATGCTGCTGATCCTAGCCGCCGGCATCATTGGTAGCTTGGGCATGGGCAAAGAAGTCTTCCCCTCCACCAGTATTAACCTAATCAATATCTCTATGCCCTATCCTGGCGCTGGACCACGAGAAGTGGAAGAGCAGGTCGTGGTGCGCATTGAAGAGGCTATCTACACACTCGAAGGCATCAAACATATTCGCAGTCAGGCGCGCCAGAGCAGCGGCAATGTCACGGTCGAAGTCGCCGACGGTTACGATATGACCAAGATGGTCAACGATATCAAGGCCCGGGTGGATTCGATTATCACCTTCCCCAGCGATGCCGAACGTGCGGTGATTAGCGAGCAGAAGATGCGTGACGAGGTTATCCGCGTGGCCCTGTTTGGGGATGCGGGAGAAGCGGTGCTGCGGGAATATGGCCAGCGTATTCGCAATGATTTAGCCGCTCTACCCCATGTGGATTTTGTCGAGCTCTGGGGGGTTCGAGAACCGCAGATTGATATAGAGCTATCGGAAATGAATATGCGCCGTTACGGCATCTCATTCAGTGATGTGGTCAGTGCAGTGCGCCAGTCTTCACTGAATTTGCCCGCCGGAACCATTCGTGCGGACAGCGGAGATATACAGATCCAAACCCGCGGTCAGGCCTATTATGAAGAAGATTTTAAGCAGATCGTAGTTTCCAGCCGCGCTGACGGAACTGAGATTAAAATTGAAGATGTAGCCACTGTTGTCGATGGCTTCGAAGAGCGCAATCTGCGCACCAGATTCAATGGTGCCAACGCTATTTTCCTCGGTGTGCGTGTGGGTAAAAACCCCGATGTGGTAGCCACTACTGCAGCGGTAAAAGGCTATGTTAATGCCGGCTCGAGCTTTCTACCGCCAGGCCTACAGTTACAAACCTGGAAAGACTATTCGAATATGTTTTCCGGGCGCCTGGCACTACTGTCAAAAAATGCCTTCGGTGGATTGATTCTGGTGTTTGTGGTGCTAATGCTATTTCTGCGTCCGCAACTGGCCTTTTGGGTGGCTGTTGGCATCGCCATCGCCTATATGGGTGCGCTGTGGATCTTGCCAAGTATTGGCCTGACTCTCAATATGATGTCGATGTTTTCGTTCCTGCTGATTCTCGGCATTATTGTCGACGATGCGATTATTGTTGGCGAGAGTATCTACCGTCATCAACAGCTTGGCTATGACGGTGACACTGCGGCGCGAATGGGTGCCCAGGCGGTTTCCAAACCGGTTCTACTGGCAGTGGTCAGTACTATGATTGTGTTTTTGCCGATGCTGTTTTTACCCGGCATGTGGCCTAAATTTCTCTGGGCTATCCCGGCGGTCACTCTGGTTGCTCTGTCTTTCTCGTTGATCGAATCCTTTTGGATACTGCCCTCCCACCTCGCCAAGATGAAGCCTGAAAAACCCGCGACCACCAAGACCGGCATAGCCATTCGCAAGGTCAGGAAAAGCTTTGCCGATGGACTGGTCAATTTTGCCCAGAATACCTACACCCCCCTTTTGGAGAAGGCGCTGAATTGGCGCGCGCTGACTCTCATTGGATTTTGTCTGGCCTTTACCCTCTCCATCACATTAATCAGCGCCGGCTATATCAAGCAACGCTTTATGCCCGACGTGCCCTCAGACTTTATCTCCATGCGCATTGAAATGCCGGACGGCTACTCCGTTGAAGGTAAAATTGAAATTACCCACAGAGCCGAGCGCGCAGCCCAATTATTGGCCAGTGATCCAGCCATCAAATCGCAGATCGACACGGACGATCTGGTGGCCAATCAGCTGTCATTTATGTACGGCGATACCATCCGCTTGCTGCTAGAACTGCAGCCGGACATGAGCGGCCAGGTGAGCCCGACCCTGGTGGGCGAGCGCTGGCAGCAGCTGATTGGCGAGATTCCCCAGGCCAAGACCTTTAATGTGGATGCCTCTGCGGCAGGTCGGGGCAATGGTGAAGGCATCACTGGGGTGCTCACCTCGAACAATCTCGACCAGCTCACCGCAGCGGCACAGTTTCTTAAGCAGCGCATGCGCGATATTCCCGGTGCACGAAATATCCGCGACGATATTCATTCCGGACGCTCTGATATTGATATCAATCTGCTTCCCTATGGCAATAACTTTGGCATAGGACTGGCCGATGTTGCCCGTCAGGTGCGCCACGGCTTTTATGGCGCTGAAGCTCAACGTGTGCCCCGAGGCCGCGATGATGTTCGGGTTATGGTGCGCTACCCGAAACAGGATCGCTCTCAGGTAGACACTCTGGATAGCATGCGTATTCGCACCCCCAGCGGCGCTGAAGTGCCGTTTTACTCGGTGGCGGAGACCTCTTATGTGCCGGGCTACACGCGCATTAATCGGCAAGATCGCCAACGCAGCGTCAAGGTCTCGGCACGGCCTACTGCCAATAAATTGACAGTCGATGAAATGGCGCAGATTCTCTTTGGCGAAATCGGCCCTGAGTTACAGCAGCGCTTTCCTGAAGTGACATTAAACAAAGATGAACAGCTCGCCGAACAGGATGAGTTCTTTGCCTCGGCAGCCAAACTATTTATTCTCGCCCTGGGAATGATTTATATTCTTATGGCGGTAGAATTCAAATCCTATTTAAAGCCCTTGGGGGTTCTGTCTGCCGTGCCTTTCGGCATGATGGGAGCGGTCTTTGGGCACTTTATTATGGGGCTCAACTTTAGTGTGCTGTCGTATCTTGGTGTGCTGGCGGCCTCAGGGG
>CAWLBR010000139.1:0-6044 GCA_963855085.1 Gammaproteobacteria bacterium | reverse complement strand
TCAACGTCAGGCAGACCGGCCCAAGCCAGTGCGCCATCGGACAGCAAGTAACCGAGCAGCAGGTTGTTTACCGGGACGGTAATGGTTTGCACTACGATCACTGCAATACCCAAACCGAATGCTGCATTGATCTTCTTCGACAGCGCCAGGTAGGTACACATTCCCAAGAACAGGCTCAGGGCGATGTTGTCGATAAAGATCGAGCGAACTAACAAACTTAGATAATGTTCCATTAGGCAACCTCACTCGGACGGCTATTCGCGGTGATCTTAAAGTCCGGCTGTTCAACCTGATCTTTCTTGCTGACGCGAAGAACCCAGATAAACAGACCAATTAAGAAGAAGGCGCTGGGTGGCATCAACATCATGCCATTGGCCACATACCAGCCACCGTCGGTGCTGACCTGGAGGACTTCGTAGCCCCACAGCTTACCTGCGCCAAACAGTTCACGGAAGAATGCAACGATCATCAGTACCACACTGTAACCAAGACCATTACCTATGCCGTCTAAGAAGCTCGGCAGCGGTGGGTTTTTCATGGCGAAGGCTTCAGCGCGACCCATCACAATACAGTTGGTAATAATCAGTCCAACAAATACCGACAGCTGCTTGCTGATGTCGTAGGCCACGGCCTTGAGCACCTGATCAACCACAATTACCAGTGAGGCAATGATGGTCATCTGCACAATAATACGGATGCTGTTGGGAATATGGTTGCGGATAAGCGACACAAAAAGGTTTGAAAACGCCGTTACCACTGTCAGTGCCAAGCACATAACAAAGGCGACTTTCATGCTTGAGGTTACTGCCAGTGCCGAACAGATACCGAGAATTTGCAACGCAATCGGGTTGTTGTTCAGTACTGGTGCTAGAAGCGTATCTTTAGCTTTTGACACGATTAGGCCTCCCCTGTCTTAAGATTGCTGATCAGTGGTGAGAAGCCTGAATCACCTAGCCAGTAGCGCACTAGATTATCAACACCACGGGTGGTCAAAGTAGCGCCAGCGAGACCGTCGATCTGCGACTCATAACCGTCACGGTTCATATCCGCCTTACCTTTTAATACAGTGATCGCCAGATCGCCGGAGTTATAGGCTTTCTTGCCTATCCAGCTGGCTTTCCAGTTTGGGTTGTCAATTTCGCCACCCAGACCCGGTGTTTCGGCGTGCTCGTAGAAGCCAATACCGGCAACGGTTTCGAGATCCGATTCCAGTGCGATAAAGCCATACAGTGTTGACCAGAGACCATAGCCTTTAATCGGCAGAATGATTTTTTCCAGACCCTGCTCGCCTTCTACTATATAAATAGTGGCGTAATTGGCGCGACGTCTGATCTTGGCAATATCTTCGTCACCAGACAACGCTATAGACTGTGCCGGATCTTTAGAGGCTTTGCGCTGATCATAGACAGCGGGATCAACTGCATCGCTAAAGCGACCGGTTTCCATGTCGACGATACGAGTCGTGATCTGCTGAAACTGAGTCTCAACATCAATACCGGCTTTTAGCAGGCCAGCAGAGGCGAGAATATTGGTTTTTAAATCCAATATCTTATTCGCGTCCTGCATAGGTCGCAGTATCACTGCAGCGCTGGAGACCACTACTGCGCAAACAACGCAGAGCAGTGCAGCAACACCGAAAGTTTTCTTAATAGAGTCACTAGCCACGGGCCAATCTCCTTTTAATATTTCCTTGAACCACAGCATGATCGAACAGCGGTGCAAATAGATTGGCAAACAGAATCGCCAGCATCATGCCCTCTGGGAAAGCCGGGTTGACCACACGAATCAGAATCACCATGACGCCGATCAGCATGCCGTACCAGAACTTGCCTGTATTGGTCATTGCTG
Organism: Gammaproteobacteria bacterium; assembly: GCA_963855085.1. Lineage (GTDB taxonomy): Bacteria > Pseudomonadota > Gammaproteobacteria > Pseudomonadales > Porticoccaceae > HTCC2207. Next base: position 4,196 of record CAWLBR010000139.1, on the reverse strand, counting down.
CAGATACGGGGTCGGTGGCCATAAAGATTGCACCGAAGGCAAATCCGCCGATCACCCAGTGCCAATAGAACGGCAAGGCAAACATGGGGTTAGTCGAGTCAATAGTATTAAACAGCATCGACAACAGCGCTGAACCCAGCAGAACACCACCAATGATGCGCCATGAGGCAATGCGCATCACCATCAACACTGCGCCGCCAAGCATAATCGCCAGGGTCGAGGTTTCACCGATGGAACCCTGAATGGTACCAATAAAGGCTGACATCCAAGTTGTGCTCTGCTCAAGACCCGCCATACCGGCAGTCGCCGCCACAGACAACATGGTTGCGCCGGTGTAACCGTCAACTGCAGTCCATACCGCGTCACCAGACATATAGGCTGGGTAGGCAAAGTAAAGGAACGCACGGCCGGTTAGGGCTGGGTTAAGGAAGTTCTTACCGGTGCCGCCGAATACTTCTTTACCGATGACAATACCGAAGCTGATACCGACAGCGACCATCCACAGCGGGAGATCAGGAGGACAGCAAAGGGCAAAGAGTACCGAGGTCACAAAGAAGCCTTCGTTCACTTCATGGCCGCGAACACTGGCAAATAATACTTCCCAGAAACCGCCGACTATAAAGGTGACCATATATATAGGTAGGAAGTAAGCCGCACCGTGGATTAGGTTATCCCAGATGCTTGTTGGGTCGTAACCGGCCAACATGGCGATAAAGATGCCGCGTCCGCCCTCTTGAGCCAACATGCCCATTTCCAACATGATGGTGTTGGCTTGAAAGCCGACATTCCACATACCGAAAAACATGGTTGGAAAAGTCGCCATCCAAACTGTGATCATGACCCGTTTAAGGTCAATGGAATCACGCACATGGGAACTGTTCTTGGTTACGTCTGATGGCTTAAACAAAGCCGTATCAACCGCTTCGTAGAGTGCATACCACTTTTCCCACTTGCCGCCTTTGTGGAAACTAGGTTCTAACTTATCGAGAAGATTACGTATCATGGTCTTAACCCTCCTTCTCTATTCTGGTCAAATTATCGCGCAGGATGGGACCGTACTCGTGCTTGCCGACACAGACATAGCTGTAGAGACCGACATCGTCTTCGTCCAATTCCAGGCAACCGAGTTTCTGTGCCATTTCCGTATCACCGACAATCAGTGAACGTAATAGCTGAACCGGCAATATATCCAGAGCAGTGACATCTTCGTAGCCCCCCACAGGTACCATGGCGCGTTCGCTGCCGTTGGTGCTGGAAGTCATGTTGAAGAGTTTCTTGCTCAGGGAGGAAACAAAGATCGGCAGTGCTGAGTGCTTGTCAAAACCGGCTCTCAGGTAGTGCAGAAAGTCGCGCTCGCGGCCTTCACGGATAACCGAGACCTGTGAGTGATAACGACCTAAAAAGGCAAACTCGCCAGAAGCTTTGCGACCGGACAGAACTGAACCTGAAATCACGCGGTTCTCGTCGTTCTTTAATTCGCCGATAACTAGCTGGTTAAGGTTGGCACCCAGCTGAGTTTTTAACAGTCGCGGCTGATTGACCTGTGGGCCAGCCAGTGCAACCACGCGACTGCTATCAATAGTACCGCTAGTAAACAGGGCACCGATCGCGATCACATCTTGATAACCAATAGTCCAAACGGTTTTGTCAGCGCTGACAGGGTCGATAAAGTGTATATGGGTTCCAGCCAAACCTGCTGGATGGGGACCGGCAAAGCTGTGCGCCTGAACGCCATCAATCTGGTCGCCAGCAACCGTTGCATCCGCTGCACTGCAAAGATGCACTGGGCCGTCAGTCAAGCGTGTCAGAACGGTTAGGCCGTTGACAAAGTCTTCACTGCGCTGAGCAATAATTGGCGCGGGGTCAGCCGCCAGTGGATTGGTATCCATGGCAGTAACAAAAATAGAGGATGGAGTAGATTCTGGCGCTGGCACTCGGGCAAAAGGACGTGTACGCAATGACACCCACTGACCAGAGTTAATCAGATTCTCAACCACTAGGCTGCGGTCTAAGGAAGCTAGCTGCTCAGCACTGTACTGGGCAAAGCTTTCAGCTTCGTTTCCGTCAACATCAATCACTAGGGATTGAAATACACGGCGATCGCCACGGTTGACTGCTACTACAACACCAGCTGCAGGAGCGGTGTACTTTACACCGACAGTTTTTTTATCGGTAAACAGCAACTGACCCAGCTTGACGCGATCACCTTCGCGTACGGCCATGGTGGGTTTCATACCCGGGTAGTCAAAACCAACTACCGCAACCTGACCTATTACTGGGCCATCGTGAATAACCTGCTCTGGCTTGCCAGCTATAGGCAGGTCTAATCCGCGACGGATTTTTATCATAGGAAATACCTAATACTCAAAAATTAATATTTGGGCTATATAACTGAATCGACTCAATAACGCGATTTAACGGCCATTTTGCGAGTAATTTCAGCTTATTGTCGGCAGACAGATGAGGATCATTGTTCACCGATTGAAGATCGGCGGGATTATAAAGGTCTGGGCGCTGTGATTCCAGTCTGATTCAGGCCAATAAAACCTAAAGTCGACTATATAGGAGCAATTTGTTTTATCGGGCTGAAAATTTCACCGAATAGTACTCACAACGCCCTGCCCCACAAGCAAAAAGACTCGACGCAGTGGCTGCGCCGAGTCCCTTAAAACACTGTTCTGCTAGTGTGGTTTAAACCGCAGCTAAGACTCTCGGGTAAGAGGGCCAGCTAACGCCAGCAAATTTCTCCAAGCAACGTACCACCTGACAGCTATAACCAAATTCATTGTCATACCAACAATAGAGTACACAGCTATTACCTTCGACAATGGTGGCCTGAGAATCGTAGACACAGGCCTGACGAGAGCCGACAAAATCTGTGGATACCGCTTCCGTGGAAATCGTATAGCCAATCTGCTGCTGCAACTCAGAGTGCAGTGCCTTCTGGCGCATAAACTCATTCAGCTCTTCGACTGTAGTGTCACGGCCCAACTGCAGATTGAGAATCGCCATAGAGACATTGGGTGTAGGCACCCGAATCGCATTGCCGGTCAACTTGCCTTTCAGCTGTGGAATTACTTTAGCCACTGCCTTGGCAGCGCCGGTAGAGGTCAACACCATATTCAGTGCCGCACTGCGACCGCGACGATCACCTTTGTGATAATTGTCGATCAGGTTCTGATCATTGGTGTAAGCGTGTACGGTTTCCACATGGCCGCTGTTAATACCAAACTCATCTAGCAGGCACTTAAGTACCGGGACAATGGCATTAGTGGTACAGGAGGCCGCCGAGATGATCTTGCGCTCAGGAGTGATTTCACCGTCGTTAACACCGTAGACAATATTTGGAATGTCATCGCCAGCAGGTGCGGTCAGCAATACCTTTGAAGCGCCGGGGCGCAGGTGACCACCGAGGCCAGCATTGTCTTTCCAGACGCCGGTGTTATCTACAATCAAAGCGTTGTTAATACCGTATTCGGTGTAGTCGATCTCTTCTGGCGAGTTGGCGTAGATCACCTTCACCGGATTGCCGTTGATCACCAGAGTATTCTCATCTTCTAGCACACGAATGGTGCCTTTAAAGGAACCGTGAACCGAATCACGACGCAGCAGTGCAGCGCGCTTTTCCAAATCGTTATCGATCTTGCCTTTGCGGATCACAATGGCTCGCAGGCGCATCACATCACCCCCACCAGCCTTATCAATCAAAATTCTCGCCACCAATCGGCCTATGCGACCAAAGCCATAGAGCACTACATCTTGGGGCTGGGGCAGTGGCTTGACGTCGGAGCCAATAATATCCTTAAGCTCATCAGCGACAAATTCATCAACACTGCGACCATTGCCAATACTCTGAAACTTGACCACCATCTTGCCCAGGTCAATGTGCGCAGGCCCAAGGTGCAAGCGGGCGATGGCTTCGATCATCGGTGAGGAGTCAAATTCGGACAGCTCATTCTGCTCCACCTGACGCACACGGCGATGGAATTTCATCAAATCGGTAACCGACTTGTTGACCATGCTATTGCCATACATATAGGTAGATACATTGCGCTCGCGATAGAGCTTGCCAATAATCGGGATCATACCTTCGGCAAGGGCTTCACGTTGCTTCCAATCTTTGAAAAAATCGTCTGGGAGGGGTCTCTTCTGATCAATCACTGGCGGGTCCTTTTCAAGCAGTTTTTGGGGGTAAT
>CAWLBR010000138.1:0-6063 GCA_963855085.1 Gammaproteobacteria bacterium | reverse complement strand
AATCTGTAGCTATTGATGGCGTCGGTGACGTCGGTTTCCGCTTGCTGCAGGCGCGAGATAATCCAGCGATCGGCGAGGCTGAGTTTGTAGTCTTCAGAATTGTCTTGGCCGCAGTCTTCAACGCCCTGTTCTCCGCTAGCGTTCATCAACACATAGCGTGAGGCGTTCCAGATTTTGTTACAGAAGTTGCGGTAGCCTTCTAGGCGTTTCATATCCCAATTGATATCGCGGCCGGTTGAGGCCAGAGCGCAGAGAGTGAAACGCAATGCATCTGACCCGTGAGGCTCGATGCCATCGGGGAATTGTTTTCTGGTGCGGCTGGCGATCTTGGCGGCTTGCTGGGGCTGCATCATGTTGCCGGTGCGTTTGGCCAGCAGCGTTTCTATATCAATGCCGTCGATCATATCCAAGGGGTCGAGGACATTGCCTTTCGACTTGGACATTTTCTGACCCTGCTCATCGCGGATCAGGCCGGTGACATAGACTGTTTTAAAGGGTATTTCGGGCTCGCCCTTTTCGTCTTTGATCAGGTGCATGCTCATCATGATCATGCGTGCGACCCAGAAGAAAATAATATCGAATCCGGTGACTAACACATCGGTGGGGTGGAACATTTTCAGGCGGTCGGTCTTCTCGGGCCAGCCTTGAGTGCCGAAGGTCCAGAGTGCGGAGGAGAACCAGGTATCGAGAACATCTTCGTCTTGCTTGAGGGCGATATCACCGAGGTTATATTTTTCACGGACGTCAGCTTCGTCTTTGCCCACATAGGCTTTGCCGGCTTCGTCGTACCAGGCGGGAATCTGGTGACCCCACCACAGCTGGCGTGAGATACACCAGTCTTGAATATTGCGCATCCAGGAGAAGTACATGTTTTCGTACTGCTGGGGAACAAATTTGATGCGTCCATCTTCTACGGCTTCGATAGCCGGGCCAGCCAGTTTCTTGGCGTCCACATACCATTGGTTGGTGAGCAACGGTTCGATAACCACGCCGCCACGATCGCCATAGGGTACGGTCATGTCGTTTTCTTCGATGCTTTCCAACAGACCTAGAGCTTCAAAGTCAGCGACGATTTCGCGTCGGGCGGCAAAGCGTTCCATGCCGCGGTATTTTTCCGGCAGAGTGGCGTCTAGGTCGTTATTGTCGCTGCCGTCTGTATTCACACATTCAGCGGTCTGGCGAATATCGGCATTGGTGGTGAGGATGTTGATCATTGGCAGCTTCTGACGCTGGCCAACTTCGTAGTCATTGAAGTCATGGGCTGGGGTGATTTTTACACAGCCGGTGCCTTTTTCCATATTGGCGTATTCATCGGCGACGATGGGAATTAGGCGGCCCAGTAAGGGTAATTCGACAAACTGACCGACTAGATCTTCGTAGCGAGAATCTTCTGGATTCACTGCAACGCCTGTATCACCGAGCATGGTTTCAGGGCGCGTGGTGGCGACAACTATATAGTCTTTGCCGTCCAGAGTTTTGGCGCCATTGGCCAGTGGATAGCGCAGGTGCCACATCTTGCCTTTGACTTCGCGGTTCTCAACTTCGAGATCAGAGATGGCGGTGTGCAGTTTGGGGTCCCAGTTGACCAGGCGCTTGCCGCGGTAAATCAGGCCGTCTGCATGGAGGCGAATAAAGGCTTCTTGCACGCCCTTATAAAAGCCATCGTCCATGGTGAAGCGTTCGGTTTCCCAGTCCACAGAGTTGCCGAGACGACGCATCTGTTGGGTGATGGTGCCGCCGGATTCTTCTTTCCATTCCCAGATTTTTTCAATAAATTTCTCGCGGCCCATCTCTTCGCGACCCGGTTGGCCTTCGGCGGCGAGCTTGCGCTCTACAACCATCTGCGTGGCGATACCGGCGTGGTCGGTGCCCACTTGCCAGAGGGCGTTCTTACCTTTCATGCGATTGTAGCGGGTCAGAGCATCCATAATGCCGTGTTGCAGGGCGTGGCCTATGTGCAGGCTGCCGGTGACATTGGGTGGTGGAATAATAATGCTGTAGGGTTCGCCGGCGTCGCCGCTGCCGCTCATATTGGGGGCAAAATAGCCGCGGTCTTCCCAGGTTTTATACCATTTGGTTTCTATTTCCTGGGGGGCAAATGTTTTTTCCATTATCGAGCTCGGCTATCTGGTTTTGGGGCGGAGAATTGAGGTGGCGAGTTTAGGGGGAAGATTATAGGGGTTGCTAGCTTTTGTTCCTAGCGCTGAGGGCCAACAACTGCCCTGAGAGGGAATTAATTTTCGCGTTTAAAACGCTCGACCACGAGGTTGCGAATCTTCTCACGCAGCAACTGGTCAATTCGCGGGCGCATTTTGGCCATCAGCTTGTTGACCACGGCATTGATCTGATCGTTGCTCGGGCCATCGGTGCTGGCCTGTGCGGCTGAGGGCTTTTCAAATAGATGCTGCTGGGCTTGATTAAACTGGTCGCTGAGTTGCTTCTCACCATCCACTTCATCGTCCACCACATCGCTGAGAATCGGTATCTCAAGATTGTGCACATCGTCTTCACTGAGGCTGTCGGGCAGCTGCAGGTCTGTATTAGTCATGGCTTTTTCGGCGGTGTCGGAGAGCAGGTTATCTTGCAGGGAGTAGAGATCGTCGAGCAGGTTTTCGAGATCCGAGGAACGGAGTGCAGAGTTGTGGGTCTTGTTACTGTGATCGGTCATTAGGGTTTAAATTTTTCGGTAAGGTCGTGGAAGCTTAGAGGATAGCCGCGCTCTTTGTAAAACTTGAAGTTGTCGCGCTTGATCTGCTCGTAGGCAGGCTCCGGGTAGATAACTTCCATCACTCGCTCAAAGCGACTGAACCAGGTGGGTATTGGCCCCTGTAAGTTGATCAGAATACCGTGATGCTCGCCGGGGTCACTGCTGTCCGCACTAATCGCAATGGGCAGGTGCTCAATGCCAATACCGTGGGGTACAAAGGCGCTGGCTTGAAAATTCCACAGCAGCTTATCTAACTGCTGTGCGGTTTCTATATCGGGTACTAAGCAGAGCACCTGTTGATTGGCATTGACGGCTTTTTGGGTCAGTTGACAGACCAGTGCTAGGGCGACCTGTAGGTCGCCGGATAATTTATAGAATGAAACACTGGTCATGTCGTGGTTATCCCGCTTTGCTGCGCAGATAGTCCATCAAGATAGGTACAGGTCTGCCGGTGGAACCTTTGGCGGCACCAGAGAGCCAGGCGGTGCCGGCGACATCCAAATGTGCCCACTTATACTTCTTAGTGAAACGGGCGAGGAAGCAGGCGGCGGTAATAGTGCCGGCCTGGGGGCCACCAATATTGGCGATATCGGCAAAGTTGCTTTTCAGTAGCTCGTCATACTCTTCATAGAGCGGCAGACGCCAAGCGCGGTCGCCACTGCGTATGCCACTGCTGAGCAGTTGCTCGGCAAGTTCGTCGTCATTGGACAGCAGGCCAGCGGTGACCTTGCCCAGTGCACTTATCACGGCACCGGTGAGGGTGGCGATATCGATCACTGTGTCGGGCTTAAAGCGCTCGGCATAGGTGAGTGCATCGCAGAGAATCAGACGGCCTTCGGCGTCGGTGTTTAATACTTCAATGGTCTGGCCAGACATGCTGGTGACTACATCGCCGGGCTTGGTGGCATTGCCATTGGGCATATTTTCAACGGCAGGAATAATCGCTACTACATTGACTGCCATTTGGGTTTCGATAAGGGCATTGATCACGCCGATCACTGAGGCGCCGCCACACATGTCGTATTTCATTTCGTCCATGCCGCCGCCTGGCTTAAGGCTGATACCGCCAGTATCAAAGGTGACCGCTTTGCCCACCAGTACAACGGGTTTGGTGCTGGCTTTGGTGCCCTGATATTTGATTACGATTAGATGTCCTGGCTCGACTGAGCCGGCGCTGACGGAGAGTAGGGAACCCATTTTGAGTTTTTTCATCTGCGCTTCGCTGAGCACGCTGGTGCTGACCTTGGCGCGGCTCTTTGCTCGACTCTTTCCTTGACTATTAGCCTGGCCCTTGGTCAAGGCTTTAGCTTCAGCAGCAATAAAGCTCGGGGTGCAGATGTTGGCTGGCAGATTGCCCAACTGGCGCGCGGCGTTCATGCCATTGCCTACGGCTGCGCCATAAACCAGACCTTTTTTCGCGGCTGTGGCATCGGCTTTGCTCGGAGCCCAGTAGGTGAGGCTTTTGAGTTTTTGTGGCTTGGATTTTTTAACGCTTTTCGGTACTGGAGCATACTGGTAGCTGGCGGCTTGGATGCTGCGTGCCACTATGCCGGCCTGCCACTCGCTGTCATCCGCAAGCCCTTCACCAACCCACACAGCTTTGATGCTGGGGGTCCTGAGCAGTGCCGCGGCGCCTGCGCCTATCACTTTTATCTGCTGCTGTTGGCTGGTTGCCCCTTTAGTGCCGAGCAAGATAATACGCTTGCCACTGGTGCCGGGAATATGCATAACCAGGGTCTCGCCGCTATTACCACTGAAATCGCCTGCTTTAATTAAAGAGGAAATGGCGCCGTCTAAAGACTTATCTAGTGCATTAGCACTGTCTTTTAGTTGTGGGCCGGTCGGGAGAATGAGAGAATCCGCTTTTATGTTTAACAGCTGTGCGGCAGATGCAGTAAAATCCATGTTTGCTCCGATTGGTAGTCGTTTTTTTTGAATGATTTGAATCTAAATAAGACGCGAACGATAGCATAAATTTCGCTACAACACTCAAGGGCTATAAGCTTAACCTGTGATTATTTTCCGTTATCTCTGTCGCGAAATTCTATCTGCCACTATAGCCGTCAGCGTGATTCTGCTGCTGGTACTGATGAGTGGCCGCTTTGTTAAATATCTCGCCCAAGCAGTGGCTGGGGATATGGACTCGAACACCATTTTTGCGATGATTGGCTACCGCATTCCAAATTTTCTCGAATTGACTCTGCCCCTGGCCTTTTTTCTCGCCGTGATGCTCTGTTTTGGCAGGCTCTATATACAAAATGAGATGAGTGTCTTAAAAGCCTGTGGCGTGTCGGAGCGAAGATTGATGGGTTATACCCTGATTATCGCGGCTTTTTTTGCTCTGGCTACCGGTTGGTTGAGCCTCTCGCTTGCTCCTTCAGGAATGGCGAAAGCCGGAGCGCTAGTTGCCGCTGAAAGCTCTCGCAGTGAGCTGGATAAGTTGATGCCAAAAAAGTTCTACTCGTTAGGCGGAGGCAAGGGGGTGACCTATGCCGAGGCGGTAACAGATGAGCGTGAATTAGATGAGATTTTTTTAGCCATGACCACTGGCAGTGATGAAAACTCCGATCGCCGTTTGATTTTGGTACTTGCCGATAAAGGCAGTCAACAGCAAGCGGAAAATGATGGTGGTCGCTATCTGGTGATGAAGAATGGATATCGCATTGAGGGTGTCCCGGGGCAAAATGATTATCAAATTACTCGCTTTGAAGAATATGGCTCGAGGCTAGAGGATGCTCAACCGTCTAAAAAGAAAGGTAAGATCGATGCGGTGGCAACCAGCGTGTTACTTGCATCTAATGATCCGGAATTGCAGGCAACTCTGCAGTGGCGCTTGTCCATTCCATTAATGGTAATTGTTATGACTCTATTAGCTGTGCCCTTGAGTCGCACGAATAATCGTCAGGGCCGTTACGGTAAATTACTGCCGGCGATTATGCTCTATTTTAGCTATCTGGTTGCACTCAATAGCATGAGTGGCGCGCTGAAATCCGGAGCGATTCCGATCTCTGTGACACTGTTGCCAGTGCATGCGGTGTATCTGATTATTGCTATTTTGCTGCTCAAATCTGGTGGTCCTAAAAAGTCTACTGTCACTAATAGTAAGGTGGCGGCATGATGCGTCGGCTATCTTGGCATGTTGGGACAACTGTATTTTCCGCTATAGCTGTCACGCTAATAGCGTTGGTCGGACTAAACTCTGTCGGCGCAATTATTGACGAATCCAATTATGTGATGCGCAATTATTATTTCTCCGATGCGCTGGTTTATGTGGTCACCTTACTGCCCTCAATTATCTATGAATATATTCCCTTTGCGTCGCTTATCGGTTGCTTGGTTGGGCTTGGTTTGTTGGC
>CAWLBR010000137.1:0-6218 GCA_963855085.1 Gammaproteobacteria bacterium | reverse complement strand
GGATGCTAGATTAAAATCATTCTCATGCAGCCGCAGCCAAACGGCGTAATGGTGCAGTGCACTGCCGCCGGTGCCATAGCCACTGTTAAAACTGTTGCCAATCTTGTGGTTGCCGGACTCCTCGACATGTGCCCCACCCCACTTTAATTTGCGCGCCGAGATCTGCGAGCTCTCCAGATCGCTTAACTTGCGCTCCGGCCCGGCTTCAAGAATCAGTACGGTTTTACCCGCTTGCACGGCCTTTGCTGCTATCAAACTACCAGCTGCGCCAGCACCCACAATCAGCACGTCAAACTTGTCTTCCAATGAGATTGATTCCATTAGTTTTGCTGCTCCTTGGCCGACAGCCATTTATCACTGGGGGCTATATGCGCCATATAAGGTATGCCTATAGCTTCTGATCCCGACTGGGTTCCGTAGACCACATCACAGGCGTCGGCGCGCCAGACAAAAAATAGAAATGAGGCCGGTGCTGCAGGCCAATTGGGAATGGCATCGCTGAACATCTGGTCAACCAAACTCTTACTTTGACTCTCAGTCAACTGGGACCAGGGGCGATCAAATTGCTTTAGGGCGGCCTGATGGGCGGCAGCCAGGCCCTGCTGATAAAAGGGAGCAAAAGGCGGCTCGAGACCTAAATAGCGACCCATCAATAGGGCGTCACCGGGCTTTTCTGCCAGCTGGTAGTCAACAAAGGCGGCTATGCCTGCGCTTCGTGAACCTGGCACTATGGCCTCGCAAAGGGTTTCTAATGTGCTCACTTCCAGTGCCGATAAAATTTTCATCGGCATCTGCGCAGCACGGGCTGCTGCAGGTGTCAGCATCAAGGCCTTACCCGCGACCATATAGGTCATTGCCATGGCGCTAGTTTTTAAAAAACTGCGTCTTGTGGCTTGAATTTTTTTATCTGTATGCATGATATTAGCTCTTAACTTAGTGGCTCTTAACTTAGTGACTCTTTTTAACTTGGTGGCTCTTAAATCTAACCTAGGTCTACGAATAAAGGGCGCGCGATTACTCGCGCGCCCCCATTCAGATTACATCATCTTCCAGTTCGATTTAGAAATCGATTTAGAATTCGCGACGGATACCAATGTTAAAGGAGCGTGGATCGCGATAGGACACCTCATTACAACCACAGAGGGTGGCCAGATCGAAGCCCTGAACACCAGCGCGCTCATCAGTCAGATTGCGCACGGCCAGTGTTGCCTGCCATAGACCATCAGTACTCATCCAGCTAAGTTGCGAGTTAAGCATCACGTAGCTATCAAACTTATCCGCATCGAAGTTTCTCAGGTTGTAGTAGTACTCATCTGAGTAACTAATATCACCCTGAATCGCCAAGCTGCCTGAAGATATAGGCCACTCATAGCGCACCAAACCGGTCATCTGCAGTTCTGGTGCATAGGTTGGATCCACATCACGAGGTGGCAATGGTGAACCACTGCGCAGCGGGATATCTTTTACCGTGGCGTCAAAGTAAGACATGCTCAAGATTACATCCAGCCCTTCAGCCGGTGAACTCTGCAGTTCCAGTTCCATACCTATGTTGTCTGCATCCGCGTTAATCACAACACCGCCAACACCGACAAACAAGAAAGCCTGGTAATCGGAATAGTCATAGTAGAAAACCGAACCGTTCAGTCTGGTGTTCTCAGTCAGACTCATTTTGAAACCGCCTTCATAGGCCAGCAGAATCTCTTCGCCGTAGTCAATTGCAGCATCGCCGCCAGAGCCTAAATAAGCACCTAATAATGGCGCATTAAAACTGCCCGCTTTGACACCGCGATTAACACCGGCATAGAGCAACAGGTCGTCACTTGGACGCCAATCTAACTGCGCTTTTGCCGCCCAGAGTGTGTCTGAAGTGCTGTTGTCATATAAGTGAGGTGATCCGGTGCCAAACAAATTGGCAAGAAAGTCGCCCTGGTTGACCGAAAAGTTATCCTGTGAGCCGAAGATACCAATACCCACATCAAATTCTTTCTCTTCCTGAATCACACGCATACCGAAAGTCGCACTCAGGGTATCGCTGATATCGTAATCCAGCTGTCCAAACAGACTGTAAGAGTCAGTCTGCAAATTGGCCACTGTACCTATATCAAGACCATTAACAATACTATTGGCTGGTGCTTTGAGGCCGTTATCGGAGTTGTTATCAATATTCAGGTAGAAGAAACCCGTGACCCAGCGCATATCGTCAGTTTCACCATTGAGTCTAAATTCCTGAGTCAAACTGGTTGCATCTACCCCAGCATAGTTAGCCAACTGGTTACCTGGCCCAGAATCCACATCGATGAACAGCAGTTTTTCGTAGTCTTTATAGTCGGTTACCGAGGTAAATACAGTGCCATTACCAAGCTCTCGCTCAACCCGGACATTAATACCGCGGGTATCAGTTGAACCCTGATCGGCAAAGGCAAAGTCACTCGAGAAGGTAAAGTCATCACCATCGGGATCTTTATAACCAAAGAAATCGCCACCTGGTGCCAGACGCTCATTGAGGCCAATACCGCCACCTACCAAGAACCCATCACCATCGATCATGTCGGCGCCGCCATCACCGCCGGCGGTGTCTATGGTCAATCGGGTTTCGTCGGCCGGGGTATCAATAACATTGATCAGCTCGCCGTTCTCGACAATACCGATGGTTGATTTAGACTGGTAAGGGCCGGTGCCCACTTCAGAAGTCGCATAGTTCATGGAGACATCAATGCGCGTATCGTCGGAGGGTTGAAAGGCGAACGAGAGACGACCGGCAAAGGTGTCATCATCACCTAGATCAGCACCGGCGCCATCACCGGGAGAATCACCAAAGGCAGACTCGGGATAGAGATTTTTTAAATAGCCATCTTGCTTGTTGTAACGAAAGGCAGCGCGAGCGGCAACTTTCTCGCTCAGTACAGCACCGTATGCCGCTTCCACTGTAGTGCGGTTGGCATTGGCATCGGTATCGTAACGGCCCATGCTGAGATCCACATAACCGTTGTTCTCATCGAAACTAGGCTTATTGGATAAATAGTGCACCAAACCACCTGTAGCGTTGCGACCAAATAAGGTGCCCTGCGGACCTTTTAATATTTCAACACGATCTATATCAAATACGGCAAAGGTCTGTGCCTGAGCAACGGCGAGATAGCCTTCATCCAGATAGACGGCGTTGGGAGCTTCAATAATGTCATTGAAATCATTTTGCGTGACACCACGAATAGAAAACTGGGTGTTCTGACCTGCGAGGTTACCACTGATATGAACACCGGGGCTAAATGCAGCGATGTCGACACTTTTGGTAATACCCAAGGCACTCATCTGCGCGCCAGTAAATGCGGTTATAGCTATTGGCACGTCCTGTAAACTCTGCTCTCGCTTCTGGGCGGTGACGATCACTTCCTCCAAGATGCTGGCCGCAGTGGCCTGCTGTATTGCTAGAGCCATACCTAACAATGCGAATGTAATCAACGGTGTTTTCTTCATTTTTACTCTCCTATAATTTAATTTGTAATTTTTTATCCATTACCTAATGGCCCACTAGTCAACAGGTAAGCGCAGGCCTTTACGCTCTAAACGTGGGATAACCTCATCGCGGAAATAGGGAAATTCCTTAACGTAATCAACAAAAGATAATGTCAATCCTGCCAATCCTGTGTGACTTAACTTTTCTAACTCATCGGCTATATGATCCGGCGTGCCTACTAGTGGATAGCCGCCGTGACCTGCAGCAAAACGGTCTCTAAAACTGGCCAGAGCTTCAGGTGTAAATGACTGGGCATGCATTCCCTGGAGCTGCATTAAATAGTCTACAGCCTCCCAATCGGCATTCTGATTGGCGTAATAATCGAGATAGTCCTCAGCTTCTTTTTGGGTCGGTCGACAGACCACTGAACAGAAGCTAAACACCCCTACATCTCGCCCCACAGCCGCTGATGTAGACTTGATATCAGCCACCACTTCTGTGGCCTGCTCTAGGGTGAAAACTGGGGTAAACAAGAAGTCCGCATTTTGCATGGCAAAGTTACGGCCCTCTTCGGAAGCTGCTGCGTTGAGAATTGGAATATGTTTTTGCGCTGGCCGCGGGTTGCTATACACCCCGGTGCCCTGAAAAAATTCACCGTTCCAATCAAAGGCCTGCTCTTCTGTCCAGAGCTTCTGCACATAGTCAAACCACTCCTGGGCATAGGCATAGCGCTGGGCATGTTCGGCGGAGAGCTCAATGCCAAAGGCGTCATATTCAGGTTTATTCCAGCCGGCCACTACATTGAGACCCACTCGGCCATTTCCAAGGTGGTCAATAGTCGCAAGCTGTTTGGCTGACACTATGGGGTGGTTAAAAGCGGTGTGGACTGTTGCGAAGATTTGAATGTTTTGCGTGTGAGCTAAGAGGCCAGCGGCCCAGGTGACGGTTTCAAGTACGCCTCCATGAAAGTCTGTATCGCCGCCATAGCCTATCCAGCGCGCAATTGGCAGCATAAACTCAATGCCGGCAGCGTCGCATTGACGTACCAAATCGAGATTATTTTCCCAGGTGTTTTCCCAGCGCTCTTCAACTTTAGTTACCGCCATACCACCAGAGCAGTTTGCGGAAAAGATCCCTAACTTAAGTTTATTGCCGTTATACATCGGACTCTTGACCGACATAGTCTTTCCCCCACTGCAAAAAATCCAATACATCAATCACCCTATTATTATAGTCTTAAGGGTGCTACTGAAACTTATAATTCCATGTGGTTTAAATAAGCTTTGTCGTTTATTTACTTTAAGCTTAAAATGATATCTTAGATCATGACCTGCCCATCATGCAACATAAATAAACAATCGTAAAATGCGCCATGGCTATTTTGTTGGCGGCTTGCCCGCCTGCTTTAATCTATAGCTCAGTCAAAGAGCATATTTTTGGCTGCTCTAGTGGATGCTAGTTTGCGGCGAGAAATAATCACTGATTAAGGCTCACTAAGGGGTTACCCACGATGAATTACTTTGAAGATTTTCAGCTCAATGAGATTTACCAGCTTAAGGAATATAGGGTCTCTGAAGAGGAGATACTTGAATTTGCCAATAAGTATGACCCCCAAAGCTACCACATAGACCCGGTTGCTGCTGCAAAGTCGCCATTTGGGTCACTTATTGCCAGTGGCTGGCATACCGCAGCTATTTTTATGCGTATGCAGTGCGATAGCTTTCTCAATCAATCACACTGTCTGGGGTCGCCTGGGGTTGATCATCTGCGCTGGATAGCGCCGGTGCGTCCCGGCGACTGCTTGCACGGGGAAAATAAAATCATTCAGCTGCGTCAGTCTAAATCGAAACCGGACCGCGGAATTGTCCAGTCGGCGGTGTCGATTTACAACCACAACAATGCGCTGGTTATGTCCCTTGAAACCACCGCATTTTTTCTCAAGCAACCGATTAAAGCTGCCCCCTAAAGCAGTTTTCGAAAGTAGCTAAATTAAAGTACGGCGGTAACTTCTATTTCCACCTGGGCGCGATCTTCTATTAGTGCCGCCACCTGAACCACTGACATAACAGGGAAATTTTTACCCATAACATCTCTATAAGCCTGACCAATTGGACGTAAGTTGTTCGCGTAGGCCTGCTTGTCGGTGATATACCAAGTCATGCGCACCATATGCTCTGGCCCTGCCCCACCAGCTTCCAAGACGTCGCGGACGTTCTGCAAGGTCTGACGAACCTGGCCAACAAAATCATCAGTTTCAAATTCTGCCTGTGTATTCCAACCAATTTGACCACCGATATAAATAGTCTGGCCACCCTGAGTAAGAATTCCGTTGGAATAGCCTCTCGGTGCAACCCAGCCCTCAGGCAATAGTGTCTTGCGCATTGCGTTTCCTATTAGTAATATTACGAATCAGGATGATATTTTAAGCTTAAAATAAAATCATAGCCAGCTATCATTTTATAATGCACAATAGAATCATAAAAAAAACAGCCTATATTGGAGATAATTATGAGTAGCAACGCACTGCTTGACCTGGTTAGCGGCATTTCAAACGGCAATATTAAAATTATCGATTTGACCGCCACACTCGAACCCGGCATACCTACATTACAATTACCCGAAGAGATGGGGTGGGGGAAATCTTGGCCCTTCCATATAGAAGAAATTTCTCGCTACGATGATCGTGGACCGGCCTGGTACTGGAATAACTTTAAGTGTGGCGAGCACACTGGCACTCACTTTGACGCGCCTATTCACTGGGTCA
>CAWLBR010000136.1:0-6337 GCA_963855085.1 Gammaproteobacteria bacterium | reverse complement strand
TGTCTGGACAAGCCTGGTTGCCAAGGAGGAGGCGTTGAACAATGCTGAGCATTTGCTCTCTGTAGACGCAAACTCGTTGCCTCTCTATGGCATTCCCTTTTCGGTGAAAGACAATATTCATGTCAAAGATTTGCCGACTACCGCTAGCTGCCCTGACTTTTCACATTTTCCCGAAGACAGCGCAAGCGTGGTCAAAAAACTGATTGCAGCTGGCGCCATCTTGATTGGCAAAAATACCATGGATCAGTTTGCCACCGGTTTGGTTGGCGTTCGCAGTCCTGGGCATCCAGTCAACTCATTTAATCCAGAGTATATTCCCGGAGGTTCGAGTTCCGGTTCAGGTGTTGCTGTAGCCGCAGGCTTAGTGAGTTTTTCACTGGGCAGTGATACTGGAGGCTCGGGCCGTATTCCCGCAGCGCTGAACAATATTGTCGGTCTAAAACCGACCCCCGGTCTTATCAGTACCGCGGGCATGGTCTATGCCAATCGGTCATTCGATTGCGTGCCAATTTTTGCACTGACCTGCGCCGATGCCAAGCAGGTATTGGATCAGGCGGTAGGAGTCGACATTTCAGACGCCACGCTCCGCAGTCAACAACAGTCGGACAAGCAAAGTCCGAGCAATATACCCAGTTCACTAGGCCAACTTGTAGTCGCAGTTCCCGATCTCGCTAACCGCGAATTTTTTGGCGATAGCCTTGCCGAACAGTGTTTTAACGATGCTATCGCACGTATGGAATCCCTGGGTGCCGAAGTGGTCGAGATCGATTTCTCGCATTTTTTAGAAGCTGGAAAGATGCTTTTCGATGGCCCTTTGCTGGCCGAAAGGTACTCCTCGCTTGAGTCCTTTTTAACCACCAACCCAGACTCAGTCAACAGCAATGTTAAAGCCATAGTCGAAAAAGCCAAACAGTATTCAGCCGTTGACCTCTGTAAAGAGTACTACCGAATTACTGAGTTAAAGGCGATTACCCGAGTGGCGCTCTCCAATATTGATATTTTAATGGTACCAACCGCAGGCACTATCTACACCATTGATGAAGTGGCAGCTGACCCGGTCAAACTCAATACCAATATGGGTTACTACACCTATTACGCGAATATATTACAGCTCTCGGCGCTCGCCGTACCCGCAGCCATAAGACCCGACGGATTACCCTTTGGTGTCTGTTTCCTGGCCGGACCACAGGAGGAAGCGGCTCTTGTAGCCTTGGGCCGGGAGTGGCAAAACGACACCGGTCTGTTATTGGGCGACAAGGCGGCGCTCAGCTTGCTGTAAGCCGATCGGCTAAAAATAAATTATTGGTCAATCTCAATCTCAATCTCAACACAACCTCAACCTCAACGTTTTAATTCACTATAAAGGAATAATCATGAGCTTTAAAAAATCCTCCGGACTCTGCGCATTGGCCGGTTCTGTACTCTTAGCCAGCAACAGCTATGCTGGAATGAAGATGGCATTATCCGATGATTCTGCCATTGAATTTGGTGGCAGCATACGTGCGGAATTGGTCTCTCAAGAAGATGGCGCAGCTAAAGGTGACTCTCTTGATATGAAGATTCACAGCATGCGCTTTTACCTCAAAGGTAAGGTTACAGACAACATCGCTTTTCAACTTCAGACTGAGCACAAAGACGGCACCATGGTAATGTTGGACACCCTTGCTAAGTTTAAAGTTAGCGACACCATCAACGTCTGGGCTGGCCGCTTTATTCCGCCTAGCGATCGATCTAATTTGAGTGGATCTTACAATCTGCCAATGTGGCAGTACCCCGGTGTTGTGTCTAAGTACCCCATCCCTCAGAAGGGTGGTCGTGATGATGGTATTGCGATTATGGGGTCTGTTGATGAAGGCCGTCTGACCTATTCGTTCGGTATGTTCAACGGTAAGCAGGCCGCTCTTGTGCCTACAGACAGCGAATCATTCTCGGGCCGCGTTGCCTATAGCTTTTGGGATACAGAAGGCTACTTAACCAGAAGTACGTACTTCGGTAAAAAAGATATTTTAACCATAGGTTTAACTGCGATGCAGCAGAGCGACGCTTTTGGTGATGATACTGCAACCACTGACTTCTCTGGCTATAACCTCGATTTCTTGATGGAAAAAAATCTCGCCGACGGTGGCTTAGCAACAGTTGAAGCGGCAGTTTATGACTATGACCAGTATGGTGGCAATGTTGATAAAGAGGGCGACGCCTATCTGCTTTCACTGTCCTATATGTTGCCGGGTCAATTTGGGCCAGGTCGCCTACAGCCGAGCATCCGTTACCAGGCATTCTCCCCCACGGACAGCTCTGTTGACGACACTACCCGTTACGACATTGGTGTCACCTCGGTAATTCGTGGACACGGCGCACGTATTGGCCTGTTCTACGGCGTTCAGGACACCAAAGGTGCTGGCGATGTGTCGGTCGTTAAAATTGGCCTGCAGTTAAAGCTTTAATGGCTAATGTAGTCTGACTCTAGTTGCAGGCGAGCGATCCCAAGCGTTGGCCTGCCAAGCTGCTCCTCTTAGCCATTTGAGGGATAGTTAAGTTGATCTGTCTTTAGGTCGACCAGATTACCGATAAACCCCAGTCTTTGACTGGGGTTTATCGGTTCTAGGGCCCTAGAGATTGCGGCTAGAAAAGAATAGCGCTGATTCAAAAAATTATTGTTGGTTTCTGGTTATACAGCCCCGCGTGGCTGTTAGCGCTTATAAGTTTCAACTTGATATGTTGTATTAGTTGAGAATT
Source organism: Gammaproteobacteria bacterium (assembly GCA_963855085.1). Taxonomy (GTDB): domain Bacteria; phylum Pseudomonadota; class Gammaproteobacteria; order Pseudomonadales; family Porticoccaceae; genus HTCC2207. The sequence continues at coordinate 3,601 of CAWLBR010000136.1, read as the reverse complement.
ATGTTTATCAAAAAACAGGCCCATAGGAGAGCACCGCCTACAGATCAGTGCGCTTTGTCTGTGCAAAAAAAATCTCTGAAAAAATAAACCCATTGTTAAATATTATCGTTATTAGTTTAAAAAATCGATATTAAACAACCCTCTACAAACTTAATCATCAGCTACATTATTTTCTGGCATGGGCTGTGCATTCCTTAGGTCAATGGGCATGACCTGCCATTACAAGTTAACGACTAACAACTTTATTAAAAGGGCTATCAAAATGAATATCAGAACAACCGTAGTGTCGGTTATTTCTTTACTTTCAGCGTTTGCCTTACAGGCTCAAGCTGAAAACATTCGCATTGCTATCGGTCACCAGAGTATGTGTACAGATACCTACACAGCGGGAATCGTAGTTAAAGAGTTAAAATTATTAGAGAAACATCTGCCAACCACCGGAAAATATGCTGATGTGACTTATGACGTCACTTGGAGCGATTATTCATCAGGTGGTCCAATTACCAATCAGATGATGGCCAACAAGCTTAACTTCGGTGTGATGGGCGATTACCCGCTGATTGTGAACGGCGCCAAGTTTCAGGAGACTGATTCACTGCGTACCAAATACATTGCGGGTACAGGATATAACTTAAAAGGCAGCGGCAACGCGATTGTTGTTCCTGTGGATTCGGATATCTACAGCATCGAGCAGCTTAAAGGCAAAGAAGTCTCTGTTCCGGTCGGCAGTGCTGCCTGGGGCATGTTACTGAAAGGAATGCAAGACACTGGTTTCAGCAGCAAAGACTATATGTTGAAGAATCAGAGTCCAGCGGTTGGTGCGGCCAATATCGCCGCGGGGAAAATTGACGCCCATGCCGATTTTTGCCCATGGTCTGAATTGATGGAATTTCGTGGCACTGGCCGAAAGATTTACGACGGCAGTGAAACCGGTGTTCCCTACCTGCACGGTGTTGTGGTTCGCGAAGACTTTGCTGACGAGTATCCAGAGGTTGCAACTGCATTTGTTAAGGCAGTTTACGAAGCTGGGGATTGGATAAGAGAAGATCCTGTTCGCGCTGTGGATGCTATCGAGAAGTGGACTGGTGTTGAGAAAGAAGTGCTTTATATCTATTTCTCTGAAGGTGGTCACCTGACTCTGGATCCTACTATCAAGTCTGAGTGGGTGGATGCGCTAGCTTTTAATCACGGTGTTCTGGTTCAAGAGAAGTCGATTCCACCGTTAGATTTTGGTGAGTGGATTACCGAAGAGTACGTAGAGGCTGCATACAAAGATCTGGGTAAAGACTATCAGAAGGAGAAAGCTTCCATGGTCGATGCTGCGATTGATAATGCCAACCGTCCTATGGAAATCTGGCACTCCCGTGAGGGCATCTCTGCCCACACCAGTGTCGATGCCTTTTTGGCTGCTGTCGATGGATTCCGTAAAACCGGTGCCAAGTTAAATGCCACCTATGTCTACGACAGAGAAACCGGACTCAAATTATTCGGTAAAACAGCGTTCTACGTTAGAACTAGCGATGGATTTTCAACCTTTTTACGCAAGCCAGATGCGGATGATTTTGCCTCTAAAAACAGCGGTAGCGTTTTGGATTACGAAGCGGCCCTAGCAACTCTGGGCAACTAAGTTTTACGCTTTTACTAGAGACTGATTTGCCGCTTAATAGATCTTATTGATGCGGCAAATCTTCTTTTCATTTTTACTATGAATTTGAGACACAGCTATGAACATGACCGGAAAGAGTGCCAGGATCAATGAACAGTCGGCCGATGTATACACGGACCAAGCGACTGATGTGACATCCTCAGATAAGCCAAATAGTGTGACTAAGGCGTCTATGGAAAAACCACAGCCATCGCTAATAGAGCGATTATCTGCACTGCAACTGCAATCGTTTTTCATCGGCAGCCTGTCTCTGGCTTCAGGTATAGTGCTCTGGTACCTGGCCACTGAATTTAATTTCAATTATTTTATCAATTTTGAGAATGTGCCATCACCACAGAAAGTGGCTGGGGCATTTATGATCCATCTGGCCGATCCTGAGTTTTATATTCACATCTCGGTGAGTATTCGACGGATTTTGATCGCCTATACCATCGCCGTTGTACTGGGCGTCGCGATCGGTGTGATTGTTGGGCGCTCGAAGTTAGCCCGCGCAGCAGTTCTTCCCTACATTGAGATTATCCGTCCTATACCCGCTGTCGCCTGGATACCTCTAGCCATTCTGATGTGGCCAACAGAAGAGTCTTCTATTGTCTATATCACATTCCTCGGTGCACTGTTCCCAATCATCCTCAACACTCTACACGGTGTTGAACAGACTCCAGATGTCTTAGTTCGAGCTGCGCGCTCACTGGGTGCTTCTAAGTTTGCTGTGTTCTGGCATGTGGTACTGCCGGCTGCGCTGCCGAGCATTGCCGCTGGACTCGCCATAGGCATGGGTATTAGTTGGTTCTCACTGCTTGCTGGCGAGATTATCTCTGGCCAATACGGTATTGGCTATTTCACCTGGGATGCTTACTCGCTGATTAATTACCCGGATATCGTTGTCGGCATGTTGGTAATTGGCGGTCTTGGAACCCTGTCAACCTACCTGATTAAGTTGGCGATGAAACCAGCGTTGCGCTGGAAAGAAAAGCAGCGGTAATCAGACAAAATGACGCGACTTGGCTTTGTAAAGCAGTGCCTCGGGCAAAATCTAATCCTCTGGTTGGGTTTAAGTTTTGCCTTTGCGCTGTGCTATTACCTGATTTTAATGTCCGCATTAATTATTCGTTTTGAGAATTTTCCGAACTATCTCAATGCTTATGATTGGCGATTTAATATTGAGCGCATATGGGTATCGACTCCATCACTGTTGGATACCTTGTCGATTATGCGCGACGAATGGCTGTTTGAAATTGGCTTTATGAATTATGCCTACGGCACAGGTATTTCAGAGTGGAGTCTGTTTATTGCACCGGTGAAAGTACTAGCGGTACTGTTGCTCGGTGCTGCCGTAACAGCCAACTTTTTACTTTTACGTGCTACTAACCGCGTCTGTTCACTGCGCGCGGCGCGCAGCTCAGGTGTGGCTGCAGGTCTAGGCACGACTTTTGTCTCCCTGGCCTCGATCACCATGTCTTGGGTGGTCTGCTGCTCGACGCCAACCTGGGTTGTGGGTTTGGCCATGATGGGGCTTGGGGTGTCAACTTCTCTGTGGCTAGAGCCGGTAGGAATTTGGGTGAATACGCTTGGGTATGTGTTTTTGTTGGTGGCTATGTTTATAGCCGCATCACGTGCGACGACTGAGACCTAGTGTCGAAGAGTCGCCTTAGTTAACAATAGGTTGGGAACTACCGATGAATGCTGATGTAATTTCAATTTACAAAAATAAAATTGCTCAAAAAAATGGTGGCCAGGAAAAGCGCGGTCGCATTGAGATACAGGGTGTGAGTATTGTTTTTGGCTCTGGTGCCGATGAAAATACGGCGGTAACCGAGACCAGTCTCACCATTACACCTGGCGAGTTTGTTTGCATTCTCGGGCCCTCAGGCTGTGGTAAATCGACGCTGTTAAACTCTATTGCAGGCTATGTCACACCTTCGTCTGGTGTGGTGC
>CAWLBR010000135.1:0-6355 GCA_963855085.1 Gammaproteobacteria bacterium | reverse complement strand
GTTATACCTTGGTCAATCTTAACGCCAACTTCAGTGCTACTGAAAAGCTCGATGTCTATCTGCGTTTAGATAACCTGTTCGATGAAGCCTATGAGGAAGTCTTTAGCTATCAAACTCTGGGGTTCGGCGCCAGCCTCGGTGTGCGCTTCAGGTTATAAATGACTATTCCAGTAGCTACAGGGGTCAAGCGCGTGCTTCTATCTTGGAGCAGCGGCAAAGACTCGGCTTGGACTCTGTATCAGTTGCAGAAGGATCCAACGGTTGAGGTGGTGGGTTTACTCACCACCTTTAACGGGGAATTCAATCGTTCGGCGATCCACGGTGTCCGTCAACAGCTGCTGCGCTTACAGGCAGAGGCTGCGGGATTGCCACTGATTGAAATTCCACTGCCTTGGCCCTGTTCCAATGAGGACTATGAAAGCCTTATGGGCGCTGCGCTGGACAATGCCCGAGCTCAGTTGCAAATGGACGCAGTGGCCTTTGGTGATCTGTATCTGGAAGATATTCGCAGCTATCGCGAGTCGAAGATGCAGGGCACTGGTCTAGAACTGCTATTTCCCCTGTGGCAAATCCCCACCGACCAACTGGCAGGGGAAATGATTGCCGGCGGCCTTAAAGCAGCCATTACCTGTCTAGATCCACGTGTGATGCCGGAGCACTTTGCCGGTGCACAATTCTCCACCCAATTACTCGAAGACTTACCAGAAACTGTCGATCCCTGCGGCGAGAATGGCGAATTCCATACCTTTGCCTGGGATGGCCCTATGTTTAGCAAGCCCATTGCGGTGGTTGGCGGTGAGGTGGTTAAGCGTGACGGTTTTGTCTATGCTGATTTGCTTTTAGAGGAGGGCCCATGAAGATAGTTTCGTTATTGCCTAGCGCCACGGAATTGGTCTGCGGCCTAGGTCTGCGGGAACAGCTGGTAGGCGTCTCCCATGAATGTGATTACCCACTTTCAGTTGTAGGCCTGCCAATTCTCACCAGTTCAAGAATTCCTGAGGGACTGAGCAGCGATGAAATCGACAAGCTGGTTACCGACCAATTACAAAACGATCAGGCACTCTATGATCTGATTATGGATACCCTGATAGATCTGGCGCCGGATCTGATTGTCACCCAGGCCCTCTGCGATGTCTGCGCAGTGTCAGGTAATGATGTGGCCAAGGCAATTGGCAGCTTGCCGGGGAATCCCCAGGTGATCAATCTTGAGCCGATCTGTCTCGATGATGTTCTGGAGACTGTGACCCTATTGGCTGAAGCGGCCAATACGGTAGAGCAGGGTAAAACCTATGTTGCTGAATTACGCGGCCGTATAGATGAGGTGGGTGGGCGCTCTCAGGCTATTGCTTTATCCGCCAAGCCTCGAGTGGCTCTGTTAGACTGGCTCGATCCGCTGTTTGATGGCGGCCACTGGAGCCCAGAAATTATTGATCTGGCCGGTGGTATACCGATATTTGGCGACAAGCGTGAGCCATCTCAGCGGCGCGAGTGGCAGGATCTGATTGATGCAGAGCCAGATATTATTTTTATTGCCCTCTGCGGATTTAATGTCCAGCGCTCGATGCAAGATGTGGAGCTGTTCTTAAAGGCAGAGGGTTTTAAAGAATTACAAAAACGCAGCGGCACCCAGGTCTATCTGGTTGATGGCAATGCTTATTTTAGCCGTCCCGGTCCACGTCTGGTCGATGCCTTAGAAATTATGGCCAATGCATTACACCCTACAATCCATTCGCTGCCAGCAGGCATGCCAGCGGCACTAAAACAAATTTAGTCAAAGAGTTAAAAATACCATGACAGATAATCAGGATAAAAAGCAGCAGTCTCATCAGAAGAAGATGGAGAAGCTAAAAGACAATGTCGATGCCTCAATTGCCGCCGCCAACACTGAGCGCGGTGTATCAATTTTGCTCACCGGTAATGGCAAGGGTAAATCTAGCTCTGCCTTTGGCATGGTGATGCGTGCCCTGGGTTATGGCTATAAAGTGGGTGTGGTGCAGTTTATTAAGGGTGAGCAACTGTCCGGTGAAGAGCTCTATGTTCGCGACCAGTGCCCCCAGGTGACTTTCAATCAGATGGGTACCGGCTTTACCTGGGATACTCAGGATCGTTCCGGTGATATTGCTGCAGCTAAAACCAGCTGGGCTATAGCTGAGAAAATGCTCGCCGATGACAGCTACCATTTGGTAGTGCTCGACGAGCTGACCTATATGTTGAGCTTTAAGTATCTCGAAGAAGAGCAGATTATGACGGCTTTGCGCAATCGTCCAGAAAGCCAGTCTGTTGTGGTGACCGGTCGCGGTGGTGGCTCGGTATTATCAGATTGGGCAGACACCGTGTCTGAGATCAAAGAGATCAAGCATGCCTACAACTCTGGCATTATGGCCCGCAAAGGCGTGGACTTTTAATTGCGCCGTATGCCCTCGGCATGGCTGATCGCAATACTGGCAATTCTATTGCCGGTGGTCGCGTTCTATTCCATGACTGTGGGCACTGTATCCATTTCAATTGCTGAGGCTTTCAGTGCCGCAGTCGATAGCCTATTTTCCGGCGAGGATACCGTCGGGCAAACCCAAGTTATTCTGTTTGATATTCGCCTGCCGCGAATTTTACTGGCGCTGTTGGTGGGAGCCATTTTGGCTAGCACAGGTGCGGTTATGCAGGGCCTGTTTCGCAATCCCCTGGCAGACCCTTCACTGATCGGCGTCTCTGGTGGTGCCTCAGTGGGTGCCAGTTTGATGATTGTGCTGGCCGGTGGTGCAGTGGAGAGTGGCCTGTTGATGGGTTTATCTCTGGTGGCGCTTGGGGCTTTTGTTGGTGGGTTTGCTGCCACTATTTTGGTCTATCGTCTGGCAACCTCTGGTATGGGCACGTCGGTGACCACTATGCTCTTGGCCGGCATTGCTATTGGTGCCTTGGCCGGAGCCCTTAATAGCCTGTTAAGTTACTTTGCAGACAATGATATGTTGCGGCAGATCAGTCTCTGGCAGATGGGTAATCTAAGCGCTGCCAACTGGGCCAAGGTGTCGATTATGGCACTGGTAAGCCTGCTACTTTTCATTAGCTTCCCCCGGGATAGTCGTGCGCTTAATGCGCTGCTGCTGGGAGAATCTGAGGCCCGTCATCTGGGTATAGATGTGCAGCGGGTCAAGCGTCGCCTGATTGTTCTAACGGCGCTGGGCGTAGGTGTTTCTGTTGCCCTTGCTGGCATGGTGGGCTTTGTCGGCCTAGTGATTCCCCATGTTATCCGTTTGCTGATTGGTCCTGATCATCGCTGGCTAATTCCTGGTTCGGCCATGGCCGGCGCTATTTTGCTAGTGGTCGCGGACAGTTTGGCGCGAGTGGTGGTATTACCTGCTGAGCTGCCCACCGGAATTCTTACCGCTCTATTGGGCGCGCCTTTCTTTATTGTTCTGCTGTTACAGCAGCGTCGGGAGGTCTGATCAATGACTTTGCGCGCTGAGAATATATCACTGCACCTATCCGGCTTTGACTTACTGCGCGATGTCACAGTGCAGGTTGAGGCGGGGAAGGTCACCGCAATTGTTGGACCCAATGGTGCTGGTAAGTCGAGTTTGCTGCGAGTGCTGACTGGTGAGTTAGCGCCCACTAAGGGGTCGGTGAGCTTTAATCAGCGCGACCTCAATGATTGGCCAGTTGAGCAAAGGGCGCAAATGCTTGCTGTGTTGCCCCAGCACTCGTTGTTAAATTTTCCCTTTACCGCTCATGAGGTAGTTGCTCTGGGACGGATTCCCCATCAGACCGGTACGCTAAAAGATGCCGACATTATCGACCAGGCACTGAAGCTGGTGGATGCGGAATATCTGCAAAAGCGTTTTTACACCCAGATGTCTGGGGGTGAAAAACAACGAGTGCAGTTGGCTCGAGTGTTGGCTCAGGTATGGCTGCCCTGTGAAGAGGGTGAACAAATTTTAGTGTTGGATGAGCCCACAGCGGCCTTCGATCTAGCCCACCAGCAGCTGACTTTGGAAATCGTTCGGCAGCTGGCGGAGAAGGGGGTAGGGGTTGTTATGGTGTTGCATGATCTTAACCTGGCAGCCCGCTGTGCGGATAAGCTGGTAGTCTTTGATGGCGGTTTGATCGCTGCTCAGGGTACGCCTGAGGAAGTGTTGACCGAACAGTTGATCGATCAAGTATTTGGCGTTAAGGCGATGATCTCCCGGCACCCAGTGACGAATAAACCTCTGGTGATTACTTAGTGAAAAACCTACGAAACAGTCTTGGGCTAATTGTATTGCTTGCCGCAGTGCTTTGTTCATTCTCGCTGGCAGCAGAGATAAGCGTTGAGGACGATTTTGGTAATAGATTAGTGCTTGAGCAACCGGCGCAGCGCATTATTAGTTTGGCACCCAATATCACTGAGGTGCTATTTCACATTGGCGCTGGGGAGCAGATTGTCGGTGCCGATGAATATAGTAATTACCCAGAGCAGGCTAAGCAGATTATACGCGTCAATAATCATGCCGCGGCCAATTATGAGCTGATACTGTCACTGCAGCCAGATGTGGTTATTGCCTGGCAGTCGGGCAATGGGGATAAAATTATTAACCGTATTCGCCAGCTGGGTATTCCTATCTTTGTTATTGAGACACGCAGCTTAGAGGATATCCCCAACCTGTTTGCCCGCTTTGGTGCCCTCTCTGGTCATGTTGAGAGCGCTGAGCTAAAGGCTGAGAGTTTTAGTCGACGGCTGAGTCTACTGCGAGAGCAGAACAGTGCCAAGTCTGAGGTAAGAACCTTTTATCAAATTTGGGATGAGCCGTTGATCACCTTAAACGGTAAGCATATGGTCAGCAGTGTCATAGAGCTCTGCGGCGGCCGAAATATCTTTGCCGATGCCATTCCACTGGTGCCCTATGTGAATATTGAATCTATAGTCGCCGCGGATCCCCAGGTGATTATTGCCGGTGGTAGCAAAGAGGAAAAGCCTTACTGGTTTGATAGTTGGCGCAAGTGGGAGCAGATCTCCGCTGTGCGCGATCAGCATGTCTATTTGATTCCAGCAGATTTAATGCAACGCCATTCGGTTCGGATTCTCGACGGTGCTGAGTTCATGTGTGACTTTCTTCAGCGGGCTCGCGAAGAATAGTTATTCGTCGCTGTCGCTTTCTCTGATACGTTCCAAGCGTTCCTGCTCTTCAGCGAATGCGGCCTTAATTTCTTCCATCACCGTATCCACATCAGCCAGTTCGGTGTCTTCTTCAAAGTAGCCCGTCAATTGGCTTTCCGGCGTCAACTTGCCCTCTTCGAACAGCGCCCACATCTCTTTGTCATACTTGGTCTCGAGCAGCTCGGGTGCGTACTGCCCATAGTACTCAGTCATATTGTTAACATCCCGCGACAGCATGCGCTCGGCATGGTTGTTGGCGGCGGCATCCACAGCCTGAGGCAGGTCGATAATCACTGGGCCGTAGTCGTCGACCAAGACATTGAATTCCGAGAGATCGCCGTGCACTAGACCGGCACAGAGCATACGCAATACATATTGCATTACCACATAGTGGTCTTCGATAGCCTGTTCTGCGGACATGGAGATATCGTTTAAGCGGGGTGCTACCTGACCGTCATCTAGGGTTACCAGCTCCATCAGCAAGACGCCATCAAAGCAGCCGTAGGGTACGGGCACGCGAACATTGGCGGCGGCGAGTTTATAGAGGGCGTCGACTTCGGCGTTTTGCCAGGTTTCTTCCTGCTGCTTGCGGCCAAATCTTGAGCCTTTTTCCATGGCGCGTTGGCGTCGACTGTTGCGTACCTTGCGGCCTTCTTGATAGGTGACAGCCTGTTTAAAGCTGCGCTTGCTGGCTTCTTTGTAGACCTTGGCGCAGCGTATTTCCGAGCCGCAGCGCACCACAAAGACAGCGGCTTCTTTGCCGCTCATCAGTGGGCGAATAACCTCATCGACAATACCATCTTCGATTAGCGGTTGAATGCGTTTCGGAACTTTCATACTTTCTATACGCCCTTATATCCTTATGCCTCGCACCTCTGTGCTTGTCAGATACTGCGAGGCTGGCTCTTTTATGCTGCGACTACCTCGTTATGAGAATAGCGTATCAATAAAAAAGCCGCTGACAAATATCAGCGGCTTAATGCCCCTCTGGTTCACCCCGCTAGTTCTTTAACCCGTATTCTGAGTCGACGGTGGTGTTCGGGCGGTTATTTTTTTCCCCTATCCTTTCTTATTATTATAGATCATACCCCCTCTCATCGTGCTCTGCGAGATCAAGACCCATAGTTTCGTCTTCTTCGTCAATACGCAATCCTAACATGGCATCAACTAGTTTTAACAGTACAAATGTCACAATAGCAGTATAGGCAAATGTGGCAACAATACCGA
>CAWLBR010000134.1:0-6465 GCA_963855085.1 Gammaproteobacteria bacterium | reverse complement strand
GAAACTCTTAGTCTCACCTCGCTAAATATAATATTCTGCTGTGCTCTAACCTCTCGGAACGAGACCACATGTTAGCAGTGGTGTTAGGCAGGCATTCTATGGAAAAGAGCGCATTTTGTCCATCACTCATGTAACTATTTTACACCTGTACGAGGCGACTATTTAAGCCCCAATACATCCTGCATATCAAACAGACCGGAGTCCTTTTTCGAGAGCCACAGGGCCGCTCTCACTGCGCCGCGGGCAAAGGCCAAACGGCTAGAGGCTTTGTGGGTAATCTCTACGCGTTCACCTTCGCCAGCAAATAAAACGGTGTGGTCGCCGACAATATCGCCGCCGCGCACTGTGGCAAAGCCGATAGTCTCGTGATCACGGGCACCGGTGTGGCCTTCACGACCGTAGACAGCAACCTTCTTGAGGTCGCGGCCCGCCGCAGTGGCTACTGCTTCACCCAGAGATAAAGCCGTGCCTGAGGGGGCGTCGACCTTGTGGCGGTGATGGGCTTCAAGAATTTCAATATCGGTTTCATCCGCGAGGACTTTTGCGGCTAATTCGGCCAATTTGAAGCACAGATTAACGCCAGTGGAAAAATTCGAGGCCATGCAGATAGAACTACTGGCAGCAGTGGTTGAAACCTGAGCCAACTGCTCAGCATCCAAACCGGTGGTGCCAATAACCATTTTTTTATCGTGCGCGGCACAGAACGCGGCATTGGCTGCCGTGGCACTGGGTACACTGAAATCGATAAGTACGTCGAACTGATCGGCAACATCGCTAATCGAGCCCGCCACTAAGACGCCATTTTTACCTACACCAGCCAACTCTCCGGAATCAACGCCGATAAGAGAGCTTTCTGGACGCTCAAGGGCTACTGTAAGTTGAGCGCTGTCATTCAACAAAATAGCGTCAATCAAGGCCTTGCCCATGCGGCCGCCGGCTCCGGTAATCGCTATTCTGTTCATGGTCTTATCCTATCACTGGTTTTATTTGCGTCTCTAACAAGCTCTTTAGATAAAGAGCTCTGCATATTACGCGGATCGATTTTAGCTGGTCAAATTATCGAAGAATTTCTTTACGCCATCAAACCAGTTACTGCTCCGCGGCGAGTGCTTGCTCTTGCCGTCTAAGCTCTCTTCAAACTTCTTCAACAGCTCGCGCTGCTCAGCATTTAGATTGATCGGCGTTTCCAATACGACTCTGCACAGCAGATCACCGACTCCACCACCACGAACTGGGGCAACGCCCTTGCCACGCAGACGGAACAGTTTGCTGCTCTGAGTTTCCGCAGGAATTTTTAACTTAACCTTACCCGACAGAGTCGGCACTTCAAGCTCACCACCAAGGGCAGCCTGAGCAAAACTAATTGGCACTTCACAGTGTAGGTTAGCGTCATCTCGAACAAATATCGGATGATCACGCACTACCATCTGTACATAGAGATCCCCTGGAGGACCACCCTGAGGACCGGCTTCGCCCTTACCACCAAGACGGATTCGATCACCAGTATCCACGCCGGCAGGAATTTTCACTGACAGAGTTTTTTGTTCTTCAATAACACCTTGGCCATGACAGCTGCCACAGGGATCGGAAATCATCTGACCGCGACCGCGACACTTAGGGCAGGCTTGCTGTACTGAGAAGAAGCCCTGAGACATACGTACCTGACCGGCACCACCACAGGTAGTACAGGTCACCGGGGAAGAACCTCTGCGAGCGCCGGAACCATCACAGGGATCGCAGGGACTCAGAGTGGGTACGTCGATCTGTACGGTTTTACCGCGCACTGCATCTTCGAGATCTAGCTGCAGATCATAGCGCAGATCAGAACCGCGGGCTGGGCCGCCACGACCTCCTCCGCCGCCACCAAAGATGTCACCAAAAACGTCACCGAAGACATCGCCGAATCCACCACCGCCGCCACCGCGCTGACCGCCGCCACTGTTGCCATCGACACCAGCGTGACCAAAGCGGTCATAGGCCGCTTTCTTGTCCTCGTCACCAAGAATCTCATAGGCTTCTTGGGCTTCTTTAAACTTATCCTCGGCATCCGCGCCTTCAGGGTTGCGGTCCGGGTGAAACTTCATCGCTACACGGCGAAATGCCTTCTTGATTTCAGCGGCAGAGGCACCTTTGTCCACACCCAATACATCGTAGTAATCGCGTTTTGCCATAACTTAATTCTTTATTCCAATCTGTAGCCAATATGATTAGGCGCGGGACTTTGCCCGCGCCTAATTAAAGTAGAAAAAACGATCGAAGACTTACTTCTTGTCTTCGTTCTCTTCGACTGTTTCTTCTGCTTTCTCATCTTTAACTTCTTCGAACTCAGCATCCATTGCGTCGTCGCCAGCAGCCTGTTCGCCGCCTTCCGCTTGACCAGCTTCAGCCTGTTCGGCGTAGAGCTTTTGCGCTAGAGCTGCAGAGGCTTCAGAGAGTATTTTAGTCGCAGCATCAATGGCATCGTTATCTTCGCCCTGAACGGCTTCCTCAACACCTTTGATAGCGGCTTCGATTGCTGTCTTCTCTTCTTCAGACGCTTTGTCGCCAGCGTCTTCAAGCGTTTTCTTGGCCGCGTGAGCTAGGCCGTCAGCTGTGTTGCGAGCTTGAACCAAGTCAGCGAACTTCTGATCTTCAGCGGCATTGGCTTCAGCATCTTTAACCATTGCATCGATTTCTTCATCAGAGAGACCTGAAGAGGCTTTAATGATGATCGACTGCTCTTTGCCAGTAGCCTTGTCTTTCGCGCCTACGTGCAGGATACCGTTGGCATCGATGTCGAAGGTCACTTCAATCTGTGGCATGCCACGTGGGGAAGGCGGGATATCAGCCAGATCAAAACGACCCAGTGATTTGTTGCCTGTCGCCTGTTTGCGCTCGCCCTGAACCACGTGAATGGTTACAGCAGTTTGGTTGTCATCAGCGGTTGAGAAGATCTGTGATTTCTTAGTAGGAATCGTCGTGTTCTTCTCGATCACTGGTGTGGCAACGCCACCCATGGTTTCAATACCCAAGCTCAGCGGGGTTACGTCGAGCAACAGCACGTCGGTCACATCACCGGCCAGTACCGCACCCTGAAGCGCAGCACCCACGGCAACAGCTTCGTCAGGGTTGACGTCTTTGCGTGGCTCTTTGCCGAAGAACTCAGTCACTTTCTCCTGAACCTTAGGCATACGTGTCTGACCACCAACAAGAATAATCTCGTCGATTTCGCCAACAGATTTTCCAGCATCTTTCAGAGCGATTTTCAGTGGCGTCAGTGAACGCTCAACCAGATCTTCAACCAGTGATTCCAGCTTGGTGCGTGTTAGCTTCACAACCAAGTGCTTTGGACCTGTTGCATCAGCAGTGATGTAAGGCAGGTTCACTTCAGTTTGCTGGCTTGAAGAGAGTTCGATTTTGGCTTTCTCAGCAGCTTCTTTAAGACGCTGCATGGCCAATGGATCACCGTGAATATCAATGGTGCTCTCACGCTTAAACTCAGCAGATAAATATTCGATCAGGCGCATATCAAAGTCTTCACCACCGAGGAACGTATCGCCGTTGGTTGCCAGAACTTCAAATTGCTTTTCACCGTCAACATCGGCGATTTCAATGATCGAGATATCAAAAGTACCACCACCGAGATCGTAAACTGCGACTACGCGATCGCCAGCCGTTTTATCTATGCCGTAGGCCAGTGCTGCAGCTGTTGGCTCGTTGATAATACGCTTGACGTCGAGACCCGCAATACGGCCGGCATCTTTAGTCGCCTGACGCTGTGAATCGTTAAAGTAAGCAGGAACAGTAATGACCGCTTCTGTTACTTTTTCGCCGAGATAGTCTTCAGCGGTCTTCTTCATTTTCTTGAGAATCTCAGCAGAGATCTGCGGTGCTGCTTTGCTGTCGCCTTTGACTTCGACCCAAGCATCGCCATTGTCTGCTTTGACAATCTTGTAAGGCACCATTTTGATGTCTTTCTGCACAACATCGTCTTCAAAACGGCGACCGATCAGACGCTTTACCGCATAGACAGTGTTGTGTGGGTTGGTAACTGCCTGGCGCTTGGCCGACTGTCCAACTAAGATTTCGCCCTCATCGGTGTAAGCTACAACCGATGGTGTGGTGCGAGCGCCTTCTGAATTTTCTATTACTTTGGGTTTATCGCCTTCAAGGACTGCAACACAAGAGTTGGTCGTTCCGAGGTCGATTCCGATAATTTTGCCCATCAGTTATATCTCCATTACTTTTCTGTAAAGCCTGTTGCCAGGGTTTGTCATTAATTGTTTGTGTTCTTGTTTACTTAGGTGGGTGCTAGTTGCACAAATTCAAGGGCTGAACAATTTTTTGTTCGCTGCCAACTATCATTAGGATGCTTTAGACACGATCACCATGGCCGGTCGTATCAGCCGCCCGTTTAGGGTGTAACCCTTCTGGAAAACATCCATCACCGTATTCGGTTCGAGATCAGGGTTGGGCACCATAGATACAGCCTGATGCAGGTTGGCATCAAAGGGCTGGCCCGCCGGATCGATTGGCTCAATTTTGAAACGCACCAGAACATCGACGAAACTTTTCAGGGTCAATTCGATACCTTCGGCTACGGCTTTCTGGCTTTCGTCATCCGTCGAGATCGAGCCCAGAGCGCGCTCGAGGTTGTCGACTACGGGCAACAGATCAGCAGAAAATTTATCCAGCGCATACTTGTGGGCGTTTTCAACATCACGCTCAACACGGCGACGGACATTTTGCATCTCAGCCTGAACTCTCAATACTTGATCATTGGCCTCAGCAACCTGCTGTTGCAGCTGTTCAGTCTCAGAGACCTGCTCTTCTTGCAGCAGCTCCTGCTCAATTTCTTCATTGCTTACGGATCCAGTCTGCTCGGCTTGATTAGCGCCTGAGTCGACAGCATCGTTATTATTTGGTTGATCCACTTCTGTTTCTTTCGACACACCAATTCCTCACATCGTTGGTTATATTGGCCAGTTATTTTGGCTCTTTCTCAATATGGGGACAAACTATTCAGTTTCAAGCGATTGCGTAACAGCAATCTGTTCTGTATAAACCAATCAATGCTTTTATTTACGAAAAATTAACTGTGAAAAACAGCTAGTAGAAAATAGGCCCGAGAAAAGTGCTGCTATCCATCCATATCAATAACTACACATTGGTCGAATCTCTCGAGATCGAATTCGCCAGTGGCACTACTGCGATTACCGGCGAGACCGGTGCTGGCAAGTCGCTGGTGTTGGATGCACTGGGCATGGCGCTGGGGGATCGCGCAGATACCGGCACCATCCGCCACGGCAAAGACCGCGCCGAGATTACGGCTACTTTTGATATAGCCAAGATTGATCAGGCTAAAGTCTGGCTCGATCAGCATGACTTTGAGGCCGAAGAGCAGCAATGTATTTTGCGTCGCCTGTACACCACAGAGGGGCGCTCTCGCGGCTATATCAACGGCCAACCCAGCACCATGCAGCAACTGCAGGCGCTGGGCGAGATGCTCACGGATATCCATAGCCAGCACGAACATCAATCTCTGCTACGTCGCGAAACCCATCGCCGCCTGCTAGACGAATACTGTAATGTCATCGATTTAGCCGCAGAGGTTGGAAATCATTTCAGAGCCTGGCACGCAGCGGATAAAAAGCTGACGTCGCTACTGGAACGCTCGGACGAATTAATAGCCCGCAAAGATTTATTGAGTTTTCAGGTTAATGAGCTAAAACAGGTCGATATTGAACCCGAGTCTCTGGCAAAGCTCGAAAGCGAGCAACAGACCTTGGCCAATGCAGAGCAGATTCTGCAGGACAGCCACAGCCTACTGGGCATTTGCGATCAGACAGAAGGGTTTAATCTTCGCGACGGTCTCAATCAGGCACTTACTATTCTGGCTGGGCTTAAGCACAAGCCCCAGGCGCTCAGCAGTGCTGAAGAATTATTTCAGGGAGGCCTGATTCAGATTGAAGAAGCCACCCGTGAGATTGAAAACCATATTGACCGTTTTGAAGCCGATCCCCAGCGCTTAGCCGTAATTGAAGAGCAGCTTGGCCTGATCTTCCAATTGGCACGCAAACACCGCGTTAATGCCGATCAGCTCAGCGACACACTAGTGACACTAGACTCAGAGCTACAGGGCCTAAAGGACGGTGGAGAGAGCATTGAGGCATTGCAGCAACAGCTTGCCGAGTTAGCGGCTGTGTATGAGGCAAAAGCAACAAAGCTCAGCGCTAAGCGCAAGAAAGGCGCCAAAGCCATGTCCGCAGAGATTAACCAACAACTGCAGAACCTCTCTATGGAAGGCGCAGAACTGCTAGTACAGCTATCGCCAATGAGCGATGGCGAATACCGCACCAGTGGTCTCGAAGAAATTGAATTTTTACTCGCCACCAATCCAGGGCAGCCTCACAAGGCCTTGGCAAAAATTGCCTCCGGTGGTGAGCTGTCACGAGTCAGTCTGGCGATTCAGGTTGTGGCTGCAGC
>CAWLBR010000133.1:0-6482 GCA_963855085.1 Gammaproteobacteria bacterium | reverse complement strand
ATAGATCCTTCTATGGAGATATCCGTTACACTCATAACGCTCTCAGATAGGGCTCAGAGCGCACAAATAAGAGCAATCACTAGTGAGCACTGTAGTCCCGAGTGGCGCTAAAAAATGTAACTCCCCCGCACTCTTGTCGAATAATGGGTTTAACCGATGAAGAAACATCTGCTGATTATCTATCACACGCAATCCGGCAATACTGGCCAGATGGCAGAAGCCGTTATGCGTGGATCACAGGGGGAAACGGATGTGGACACTAGACTGCTGAGCGCCTTTGATGCTGGTTTGGATGATTTGCGCTGGGCTGATGGCTTGCTCTTTGGTACCCCGGAGAACTTTGGCACTATGAGTGGCGCCATCAAGGACTTTTTTGATCGAACCTACTACCCAGCCGAGCCCTACCAACTGAATTTACCCTATGCTCTATTTATTAGCGCTGGCAATGATGGCAGCGGCGCGGTGCGCGACATTGACCGCATTGCCAAAGGTTATCCGCTGCGCAAAATCAGCGAGCCAATAATTGCTGTGGGCGATATTAACCAACAGCATCTAGAACAATGTGAAGAATTCGGTCTAGCCATGGCTGCCGGTCTATCAATAGGAATATTTTAACCATGAGCAAAGGCTTAGTTTTAACCGGAGGCGGTGCCAGAGCCGCCTATCAAGTGGGTGTTCTAAAAGGTATTGCCAGTATATTGCCGAGATCTGTGTACAACCCCTTTCCGATTATTTGCGGCACCTCTGCCGGCGCGATTAATGCATTGTCGATTGCCGGACGGGCTGGACCTTTCCGCTTGCGCACCAGTAAATTAGAGCGTATCTGGAATGAACTGACACCAGCGGATGTCTACCGCACCGATGCCCTTGGGGTATTAAAAAATACCTTTCATATAATGGCTTCATTTGTTCACAGTGGTTACGGCATAGGCAAGCCGATCTCCCTTCTAGATAACAGCCCATTGCGAAAAATGATGGAGAGCTATGTCAAATTTGACTATCTAGACACGGCGATTAGCAACGGTGAACTCGAGGCCATAGCGATCACCGCAATGAGCTACGCCAGCGGTCAGTCGGTAACCTTTTATCAGGGACAGGAAAAAATAGCAGCCTGGAATCGATCTCGTCGCCGGGGTGAACATATACCCTTAAGCATTGATCACCTGATGGCCTCAACTGCCATTCCTGGACTCTTTCCGGCAGTCCAAATAGACAATGACTACTTCGGCGATGGCGCTGTGCGCCAACTCAAGCCGATCAGTCCGGCCCTGCATATGGGTGCCACCAAACTATTAATAGTGGGTGTCAGTGACAACGCAACTCGCAGCAAGGTGCCAGCGGAACTAGAGCACTCTCCCTCTACGGCACAGATTGTCGGGCATATGTTTAACAGCGCCTTTATAGATGCTGTGGAGAGTGACCTAGAAACCCTAAGCAATATCAATCGCTTGGCCAGTGCCCTGCCCCAATCCCTGCGCGAGAAAAACAATATCACCGATTTAAACCCGGTTGAGGTGCTGTCTATATCGCCCACAGAATCCATCGACAGTATCGCCGAGGAACATTTGCATCATTTACCCAAATCTCTGCGCATGTTTTTAAGCCTAACTGGCGCTACGGCTCAGGGCGGCGGTTCCAGTGCCGCTAGTTATCTGCTGTTTGAACCGGGCTTTTGCCGCAAGCTAATCTCTATGGGCATGCGCGACGCCCTGGCCAAAGAAGCTGAGATAAAACATTTTTTTGATATTTAGATAAACAGTTCTAGATAGACGGCTCTAGAATAGACGGCTCTAAATAAGCAGCCCCATACAGACAGCCCCAAAATGCATCAAGCCCTGTCATAGAATCTATGGCAGGTAGGGTTTTGGCGCCTAACTGTCCGCCTAGTTGTCCGCCTAGTTGTCCGCCTAGTTGTCCGCCTAATTGTCCGCCTAATTGTCCGCCTAAAAAGCAGACATAAAAAAACGCAAAACCGAAGTTCTGCGTTTAGTATTGGAGCGGGAAACGAGGTTCGAACTCGCGACCCCAACCTTGGCAAGGTTGTGCTCTACCACTGAGCTATTCCCGCAAACACTTATCCATAAGTGCTGTATAAAAATGGCGTCCCGTAGGGGAGTCGAACCCCTGTTACCGCCGTGAAAGGGCGGTGTCCTAGGCCTCTAGACGAACGGGACGGTACTGGCTAGGAGGCGCGCATTCTATTGAGCTACAGATAAACTGTCAACCCTAATGGCGCTTATTTTTACCTCCTTTAACGAATAATTAATTCTTCCCCTAACTTGTCGAAAAAAAGCCGTATACGTTTTGCATTGCTGCCCAGGTCAGAGGCTCCCACTCTTACTACAGAGCGGATATCAATGGCGCTTGATTGCTCGTCCAGGGACGTAATCCGCACGACAACATCATAGGCAAGTCCAAACATATCAGTGGATCCCTGCGCCTCAAAGTGCAGTATCGATACATCTTGAGCGGAGACTTTCCAACCCAGCATACTGCTGACAAATAATGCCTTCTGATAAACCCTGCGCGCCGGCACTTCGACAGTCATGGTATGTATATCGGGATAAGCACTGAGTTGAATCGCAACTAACTGTTCAGCGCTGATTCCGCCGTCCCCATAAATAAGAGAGTTCTCTCGAAAACCCTCATCCTGCTGGGTAAATAGGAAAACCGGTGGATTGACCGTATCACTGGTTATATCGTGAATCATCGGCGCTCTGATACCGTCGATACCAATCCTATAGGCGGCAAGGCCAGGACCCATAGAGCAGATCGCAGCCAGCAGCAGATACTCTGCGCGCAGAGGCCTTTTTTTGGCCACGGCTAAACTTAATAGAACGACCGCCACTAATACCACCAGAGTGCAGAGTAGCAGTCCGACAACCACCCCTAATAAAGCAAGCCTAAACGGCACTAGAGCAGCGTTATGGCCAAACGAGCTGATTACCAGCAGAAAGACAGCACCCTGTGCTGACCAGCTTATTATTTTCACTAAACCCTCCCCCACAGCGATATTATTTAGCTACAATGAGGCTCGCAGCCGCGCGATCTAAGTGTCGCGCTTAAAATTTTAACCACTTATTTCACTGAAGCGCTTCATGCCTGAATTAAAAAAATCTCTCAAGCTGGCTAATGTCTGTTACGACATCCGCGGCCCCGTTCTCGACCATGCTAACCTGCTTGAAGACGAAGGCCAACGCATAATTAAGCTAAACATCGGTAACCCAGGTGCCTTTGGCTTTGATGCTCCAGATGAAATCATGCACGACGTGATTCACAATCTCCGTGAAGCTCAGGGCTACTGCCATTCGAAGGGCCTCTTCTCGGCACGCAAAGCGGTGATGCAGCGGGCCCAGACTCAGGGTATAGAGAATGTTGTTGTCGATGACGTGATTATGGGCAATGGCGTCAGCGAACTGATTGTGATGTCGATGCAGGCGCTGCTAAACAACGGCGACGAGGTGTTGATACCCTCCCCGGACTATCCATTATGGACTGCTGCTGTCTCCATGGCCGGTGGCACACCAATCCATTATCAGTGCAACGAAGATGACAACTGGCAGCCCAACGTTGCCGATATAGAGAGTAAGATAACCGCCAACACCCGCGGTATAGTGGTGATTAACCCCAACAACCCAACCGGTGCGGTCTACAGCGAAGACAACCTCAAACAAATAGTCACCCTGGCTGAGAAATACAATCTGGTTGTATTTGCCGACGAGATATACGACCGGATCCTCTATGACGATGCAGTGCATATTCCTCTTGCGACTCTGGTTAAAAAGGTTCTCTGCCTGACCTTTAATGGCTTGTCAAAAACCTATCGCCTAGCGGGCTTTCGCTCCGGTTGGGTGATTACATCCGGCGCCAAACAGAATGCCCGCAGCTATATCGAAGGGCTTGAAATGCTCGCCTCTATGCGTCTATGCGCCAATGTACCGGCGATGCTCGCAGTGCAGACCGCTCTGGGTGGCTATCAAAGTATTAACGATCTGATATTGCCCAATGGACGACTGCTGGCCCAGCGTGATTTGGCCCATAAGCTGATTACTCAGATACCCGGCGTTAGCTGTGTCAAACCCAAGTCGGCTATGTACCTATTCCCCAAGCTCGACCCGGTTATGTATCCGATTGCGGACGATGAAGATCTAGTGCTTGAGTTGCTTAAACAGGAGCGCGTACTTCTGGTTCAGGGCAGCGCGTTTAATATGATTGGCACCCAGCATTTTCGGATTGTCTTTTTACCCGACAAAGATCAACTGATTGAAGCGATTGGGCGTCTGGCAACATTTCTTGAAAGAGTTCGTGCCACGGCTAGCACGCAGCAACTAACCGGCTCTACTAATTAGCGAAACCCCAGCTTGAGTGCCTGATCTATCAGTTCAGGCTGGGTATTTTCAGTGGTGCTGCTGACTTCATAACAGCTGAACTCATGGCGCTCGGGATACTGCTTGCGCAATAGATCAAAGGTTAGCGCACTATCAGAACTGGCCTGCAAGGCCTCGCGCATTCTCAGGTCATCTTCAGCCACATCATAGCTCGCCAATATCAACTCACTAAGCGTCTCTGCTGCTAACGTAGCAACTGTTTTAGGCTGTTGCACAAGCGTCGCAGCCTTAACGCGAGTCAACCGCTTAAAAGCCTCAGCAAGCATCTCTGTGCCTCTGGCTTTGCCCTCAACGCTGTATCCTGCAATATGCGGTGTAGCCAGTGATACTTTTTCCATTAGCGGCAGACTAATTGTCGGCTCGCCCTCCCAGACATCCAACGCCACTGTTAGAGGCGATTCACCCTCTAGCAATTCCAGCAGCGCAGCGTTATCTATAACCGCACCGCGGCCAGCATTGATTAATAAGCTTGCGGGATTTATACGAGCCAGCACCTCAGCGTTAAACAGATGCCTGGTTGGATGAGGCCCTGAGAGGGTTAAAGGGGTATGTACACAGATAATATCGCTATCCAACACAGTATCGAAATCAGTTAGATTGAATCCTGAGTCAGCATCCAAGAATGGATCGTAGACAGTGCAACTGACGCCCAGATTAGTCAGCGCTCTATAGAGACGCCCACCAACATTGCCACAACCCACTATGCCAACAGTGCTCTGCTGCCAAGTGGCCCGCAGGCGACTCAGCACAGATAGATCATACTGTACTACGGCATCGGCATTGCAGCCCGGTGCGTAGGCGAATGCTATGCCCCGCTGAGCTAAATAATCCTGATCTATATGGTCTGTGCCAATAGTTGCAGAGCCAACAAATGAGACCGATGAGCGCTCTAGCAATGCCCTATTAACCTGAGTCACAGAGCGCACCAAGAGAATATCAGCGTCGACAATATCGGCCGCACAAAGCGAGCGGCCCGGCACATAGGTGATGGTGCCAAATTCTCCGAAGAGCTGATCTACCATCAGCATATTTTGGTCTGCTACTATTTTCAATGTGGCTCCTAGACAGGTCACTTAAACCCAATATTAAATTACTCTACCAGCTTGCTGCCAGCTGGCGCGCACGCAACTGTTTGGCGCGGTCATGAAACTTGTCTGCGAAGCCCATCTCCTCGCAAAACAGATCAAAGGCGTTGAGATTAATCCCCTGCCAAGCGATTTGTTCAAGGCTGGGTGCCTCTTTGATATCGGTAAAAATGGTGGTCAGTTGTCGCGCCAGCAGTAATTGTTCTCGGTGCATATCGATCTTATCGGCAAGCTTACTTGCGCCGCGAATCGGTAAATCCTGTAACTGATCTAGATGATCCAAAATGGCGTCTATATCAGGAAAATGCAGCAGTAGCTGCTTTGCGGTCTTGGCACCCACTCCCGGCACACCGGCTATATTATCACTGCTGTCTCCGGTCAAGGCTAAAAAATCAGCCATCTGCTGACAGCCAATCTCGAGATCTTTTTCTACCTGACGTTGGGTTTTTGGCGGTGCCTTACCAAAGTCCCAAAACAGATCCTCTGCCTCAATCAGTTGCATCAAATCCTTATCCCGTGTCACCACTACAGGCTGAACATTGGCCAACCTAGTGTTCTTGGCCACCGCACCAATCAGGTCGTCCGCTTCGTAAGTTTCAGATGCCATCTCAGCAACCCCTAAGACACGACAGAGCTGGCGACAGGCATTCAACTGAAAGGCCAGCGCCTCATCTGGGAGTTCACGATTAGCCTTATAGTCAGGGCAAAGCTGGTGGCGAAAGCCACTGCGCAAACTTTCATCGAAGGCACAGAAGAGATGCTCTGGGTTCTTATTGCGCAGCATATCCAGCATAAAGGCTGTGAAACCATAGACTGCGTGGGTCGGATGTCCCGAGTCCAGAGCCTGCCAATTGTCAGGCAAAGTGAAATAGCTGCGAAAAATGTAGATTGATGAATCGATAAGATAAGCTTGCATAATAGACTCGTTGCGCTCCTGCGTAAGTGTAAAAAAACTGGCGATATTCGCCGCTAGCCAAGTACCTTTTAATATAGCGACTCTTGAATAGCT
>CAWLBR010000132.1:0-6486 GCA_963855085.1 Gammaproteobacteria bacterium | reverse complement strand
TCTGGAGCGAAGGCGGTTTAAGCGCTGGCATGTGGGTTTCTTCAGGCGATGCTGCCATGGGAACTGAGTATGATATTTTCGCTGGCTATAGCGGATCTGTTGGTGAGCTGAGCTACGGCATCACTTACATTACTTATATTTACCCATCTTCAGACGTACTTAATGGCGCTGGTGATTTAGAAGAAGGCGTTTACTCTTTGGGCTATGGTCCAGTCAGCCTGACTGTGTATGACAGCCTTACTAATGATTATTCTTACACCACTGTAGGCTACGATGCGGGTGATTTCTCTCTGATGTACGGTGTCCACGATAATGGCGCTAACGATCAAGAAAACTTCGACGTGACTTACAGCTACAACGATTCGCTGTCTTTTACCTACAGCATACCGTTTGGATCCACAGTTGAAGAAGCCGAGCCAACGCTTGTTGCTTCTTACTCTTTACCGTTCTAATAAATGGTTAAAGTGAATTTAGCGGTCTCAGTGTCCTCCCAAGTTCTGAGACCAAAGGATTCCCTTAAAGAGAGCCCACTTTTGATGCTTCGTTCTATCTGCCATTGCAAATGATGGTAGCGGTGGGTCCTGAAGTCTCCGTGTTCTCCCAAGTTCAGAGATCAAAGGATTCACCAGAAACATGAAAAGGCCTTTTTAGCTGCTTGTTTGATGCAGCTTTAAGGGCCTTTTTTATTGCCTCGAATATCTCCATCAGCTTAGCTGACCCGCTTAAATCACCTCTACGGCCCCAAACCACTCTGTCGACATAATGCTGTGACTGAAGCCGCCAAAAGTAGGTACTATGGAGGTCAGTAGCGTTAAATAATAAGACCAAATAATAAGACCAAATAATAAGACCAAATAATAGGCGCGGATGTTAACGGGCCAGAAAACTTAGGGGGGAAAGATGGTTGAGTGGTATATAGAGTACGAATATTGGGTTGCCGTGGTGCAGTTGGTTCTGGCCATGCTGGGCATGGGCGCCGGACTGCGAGTCGCTGACTTTCAAAAGGTGGTGTTACAGCCGAAAGCGGTAAATGTTGGTCTGCTGATGCAGCTGGTGATCGTGCCTCTGGTGGCCTTTGGCTTTATTGTCTTTACCGACCTGCCCTCCGGAATGATTATTGGCATCGCCATTATTGCCGCCATACCCGGCGGTACTTCATCGAATATCTTTACCTTTATGGCTCGCGGCAACGTTCCCCTGTCCATCAGTATCACCGCTCTTACCTCTGTCGCCTGTCTGGTCACTACGCCGCTGATACTCGATTTCCTGATCGCAGAATATATGCCCGCTAGCTTTACCATGCCGACCCTGAGAATCGCCATTGAGATTGGCCTTTGCTTGCTGCTGCCACTGCTGTTGGGAATGGCATTTTTACGTAGCTTCCCGGCCTATGCGCAACGCTTTTCAACGATTTGTGTAAGGGGCTCACTGCTGGGCATCGCCATGATCGCTGCAGGCTCGATCGGTGCTGGACGACTCAATATAGCCGACACGCCAACTGCCGACCTGGTCACCCTGCTTGGGTTTATTATCGGCCTGACAGTTATCGGTATAGGTCTAACCAAGGCTTTTGGGCTGGCAAAAGAAGATAACACCGCCATCGAAATGGAAGTGGTGGTGCGCAATATCAATCTCGGTTTTTTGCTCAAGGTCTCTCTGTTCCCAATAGTTGCAGGTGAGGCTAATTCGGTTGCAGATATGGTGCTGTTGTCGCTGCTGCTCTACGGTTCTTGGCAGTTAATTATGGGGGTTGTGCTGATTTTTTGGCGGCGCAGCAATACTGCGGCAATGATTCAAGCCACCTCAAAGCTATAGAGCTACAGCATCAAGTCTTTATATCTACAGTAGACCTGTGGATTAATCTAGGCACAGCAACAAAATATAATAATAATTTCCTGGGGATCTTAAAATGAAACGTTTTACCGTACCTTTTGCACTGGCGACACTAGTTGCGTCTACGATGCTTTCAGCGAACAGTTTCGCTGATCAAAAAAAACCTGATTTTATCAGCACCGCCGGCTTTGAAGAGCTATTATCCCAGGTCTCTAACTGGGGTCGCTGGGGTAACGCTGATCAGCTCGGTACACTCAACCTAATCACTGCAGAGAAACGCATCTCAGCCTCAAAACTGGTTAAAACCGGCGCAGTGGTGTCTCTTGCGCTGCCAATGAACGAAGAGAAAGATGCGGTTAATCAGTCGCCCTTTGTTCACGAACCGTTTATTTTTCCCGCTGCCTTTGGCATACCTCCGGAGCAACACCCTGAAGCTGCGGGCGATAATTTCTCGGTGGCCTATCACGGTTTTGCCCATTCCCATTTGGATGCAATATCGCACTTCGCCTACAAAGGGAAAATGTATAACGGCTTCCCCTTTAAGCTGGAAGCCGGTGGTTTTGAAAATCTCGGTATCGAAAATATTGCCGAGTCAGGCATTATTACCCGCGGTATATTGGTTGATTTCCCAACCTTTTTTGGCGTTGATTTCCTCCAGCCAGGACGTGTAATCACTACTGAAGATCTACTCGCATGGGAGAAAAAATCCGGTGTTAAGATCGGCTCGGGGGATGCATTGCTGATTAAGACAGGTCGTTGGAAGGCTGTCGAAGAACTGGGTCAGTGGACCTTCACTGAAAAAGCGGCAGGCCTGCATACCACTGTGGCGACTTTCCTGAAACAGCGTGATGTTGCGGTTATTGGCAGCGACGGTGCTGCTGACGTGATGCCTTCAGGGGTTGAAAACCGATTTAACCCGCTTCACGAGCTGACCCTTATTGGCATGGGTATGCCGATTTTTGATAACCTCGATTTAAGAAAACTTAGCGATGTCGCGAGAGAGCTAAAGCGCCCAACATTTATGTTGGTGGCAGCGCCGCTTAATGTTGAAGGTGCAACAGGCTCACCGCTTAATCCTATGGCGATATTTTAAAGCGAGGAAGCGCTTAGCACTGCCTATTAGGGCTTGCCAACCGCGGCCCTGATAAATTCTTCCATCGCCTGGGCCGCAGCCGAAAGCGCGTGTTGGGGCCGAGTCACAATACCTACCTGATGAGTGATCACAGGAGCACTAATGGCGCGGCACTGTAGCCCCATCTCTTCCATCTGAGCCCGGCTGGTGCTGGGCACTACGCTCAGACCCAAACCTTCGCTGACCATGCGGCCAATACTGACCAGCTGATGTGACTCAAAAGCCGGTGTCAGTAGCAAGCCTTTTTCCTGCAAGGCTTTACTGATTAGTAGTCGGGTTCCGGCTGGTCGCTGGAGGCTCAGATGAGGGTAGGCCAGCACATCAATCCACTTTAGTTTCTGCTGGTCTAGAAGCGGATGTTTGTCCGGCAAGATAGCCACAAAGCGATCTTTGTATAAGGGCTCAAACTTGAGATCGGGGGCATCTTCAGGGGCAAAGGTGATACCTAGCTCGCAGCGTTCTTCTCTGACCATCTGCACCACATTTTCGGCAATTACATCGTGCACGGTAATATGAATATTCGGGTATTGACGATGAAAGTCTGCCAGAATCTTCGGTAGAAAATTGGTCGTGTAAGTAGGCATGGCGGCTATATCTAACTTGCCGCGCCCCAGGGCAAAGTGATTGCGAACATCTTCCATCGACTGTTCCCAGTCCGACAGCAGGCGTCGCGCTATGGGATAAAACGCCTTGCCCTCTGGAGTCAGTGTCACTGAGCGTGTTGTGCGCGCCAACAATTTTCCGCCGAGGGCCAACTCAAGATTTTTCATCGCCACACTGAGCGCGGGCTGAGATAGATGCAGCTGAATCGCCGCCTCGGCAAAGCTGCCGGTGCGGGCCACTGTTGTGAATACTATGACTTGGTTTATGGGTATAGACATTAATAGTCTTAAGTTATGAATTAGTTAAAATATACAATTTGTTAAATATAAGCCTATCTTGCATTCTTAGCAATTCGTAAATATTTGTTAGGCAACCTGCAGGAGCTTACCGTGGCCGGATTTGACAAAGTGGTAACCAGTTATGCCGAGGCACTAGAAGGCCTCGAAGACAATATGACAATCATCGCCGGGGGTTTTGGCCTCTGCGGGATTCCCGAAAATCTGATCAAAGAGATCAAACGCCGAGGCACCAAGGGACTGACCATCGCCTCAAATAATGCCGGCGTCGATGGCAAGGGTCTCGGCATACTGCTGGAAGACAAGCAGATTAAAAAGATGATCGCCTCCTATGTAGGTGAAAACGCCCTCTTTGAAGCCCAGATGATGAGTGGCGAACTGGACGTCGAGCTGACACCACAGGGCACCTTGGCGGAGAAAATGCGCGCCGGTGGCGCCGGTATTCCGGCCTTCTTTACAGCAACGGGTTACGGCACCCCCGTGGGGGAAGGCAAAGAGGTGCGAGAGTTTAATGGCCGTCACTATATTCTCGAAGAGGCGCTTCAGGGTGACTTCTCCATTGCCAAAGCCTGGAAGGCCGATCGCTATGGCAATTTGATGTTCCGCAAGACCGCCCGCAACTTCAACCCCATGGCCATCACCGCAGGAAAAATTGCCGTGGTTGAAGTGGAAGAAATTGTCGAGGTGGGGCAGCTGGACCCAGATGAAATTCATTTGCCAGGGATATACGTCAACCGCCTTATCCAAGGGACCTTTGAGAAAACCATTGAACAGCGCACAGTGCGCAGCGCATAAGGAGAATTTGCTATGGCTTTAACTCGCGAACAGCTAGCTCAACGGGTCGCCCAAGAATTCCACGACGGCTATTACGTCAATCTAGGCATTGGCATTCCCACCTTGGCGGCCAACTATATTCCCCAAGACATGCAAGTAATGCTGCAGTCAGAGAACGGCCTACTCGGCATGGGCCAATTCCCCCTCGACGAAGAGGTGGATGCGGATTTGATTAATGCCGGCAAACAGACTGTGACTATGGTCTCCGGTGCATCGATTTTTTCCTCGGCGGAATCCTTCGCTATGATTCGTGGCGGTCATGTAGATCTAACCGTATTGGGGGCTTTTGAAGTGGACTGTCAGGGCAATATTGCCTCTTACATGATTCCCGGCAAGCTGATTAAAGGCATGGGCGGCGCCATGGATCTGGTGGCGGGCGCAGACAATATTATTGTCACCATGACCCACGCTTCCAAGTCTGGCGCATCGAAACTGCTCGCGGAATGCACCCTGCCCCTGACGGGTAAGGGCTGTATCAAAAGAGTACTGACAGATCTGGCACTAATGGATATTGCTGATGGGAAGTTTATTTTACGTGAGCGGGCGCCCGGAGTCAGTGTTGAGGAAATCGCCAAGCTGACTGGTGGTGAACTGGTTATTCCAGATCATGTACCGGAAATGACGTTTTAGTCTGATTTAATAATGGTGGCAAGGGGCTCCGCTACTCTGGGATTTCTAATGCTGGAAATTTCCATGTTCCATCGAGTAACTCAGCCCTAGGTCTATACATCCTCACCACGTAATTCCAGCCCTCGGTGATGGGAATATAATTAACTCGGCTGGGGTCTCCACCGAAGTGCAATGTAATTGAGCCATCAGCATTCTTCACGGCGGTTCTATCGCCAAAACCGTAAGAGTCATAAGGGTTTTTATTGAAATAGCCTTCCCGGTTATACGTGGCCAATGACCAGAACCCATCCACAGGTACATCTTCTACAGTAAGGGTATAGGCCCTGTCAGCGGGCAGGTTGGGTTGCACTGTAAGCAGTAGTGATTCGGTCTCGGGTAAGGTGCCAAAGCCA
Organism: Gammaproteobacteria bacterium; assembly: GCA_963855085.1. Taxonomy (GTDB): domain Bacteria; phylum Pseudomonadota; class Gammaproteobacteria; order Pseudomonadales; family Porticoccaceae; genus HTCC2207. Next base: position 766 of record CAWLBR010000132.1, on the reverse strand, counting down.
TAAGCGGTGAGCAGGAGCTGCTTAATCGGGTCCACCTGTTCCTTGGTACCAGCGGCTTTTGCGTTATCGCTAATACCCTTACCCAACTCTAACAACAGCGCAGTGGTGGCAGCCATAGTCACGGGGTCATAGTCAGCATGGGTGTAGGGTTGCTGCGAAGCACTGTCGATAGACATCTGATCTTGCAGTGCCTGAGCAACCTGCATATCACCGGGAATATCCTCGACAACCAGGGTGCGAACTAGAAGCCACACATAGGGCGTATCGAACTCCGCGATGGTTAAATCATGGCGACCTGCCCCGTGAAATATTTTATTGGTAAAGCCCTCTTGATTGACAACTTGCACCGACATATAGCGATCCCCAGCCTCGGGCATCTGAATGCTAGCCCCTTTGCTGATATCGACAATGGCAACGCTATAAAGCGTGTCACGATTCAAGCGCTTGCTACTGCGGCTATCAATATCAGCAACCCTGCGGCCATGGGAAAAGCGGTTGAGTTTGCCCCCGGCTCTTGCCAGGTACTTGTCGAACTGGATGGCGGTTTTGGCCTGAACATAGTTTAGAGCCGTCACCTGAACTGGAGCCGTCTGAACTGGAGCAGCTTGAACTATGCCTACCCCAAGCGATAACAAAAACAGACTCGGCAGGACAATATTTTTAAAGGCACCATGTAGTTTCATCAAAAATTAAATCCATCGGGTTTCGTCTGATTTGAGGTTTTCGGCACGCTATAAATATTTCATAAAATAATCGGTCACGCGAT
>CAWLBR010000131.1:0-6501 GCA_963855085.1 Gammaproteobacteria bacterium | reverse complement strand
TTTGACATGAATATTGTCTTTCACCGAAAAGGGAATGCCATAGAGAGGCAACGAGTTTGCGTCTACAGAGAGCAAATGCTCAGCATTGTTCAACGCCTCCTCCTTGGCAACCAGGCTTGTCCAGACAAAATCTTCGCCTCTGGCAGCGATACGGCGATAGACTTCCTCAATAACATCCACTGGGGACAGGGAAGTACCGGCATAAGCAGCCCGCAAGTTAGCAATATCGAAGCTCATGGCTTCAATAGTTTGATTGGATTTCATAGTGTTGGCCGACTCTTTAGAATTCATATAAGGCAGGTATACACGCGGTATACCTGCCAGTCATACGATCTTACTTAACGATAGCTTCGAGGTATTCAGGGCGAATAAAGTTAGACATTTTCTCAACCGACGCAGCGGCTGGAAGACGTTTTTGCTCGTATAAGAAGTTGCCGGTAGAGACTAGAGTGTCGACAAAACCACCGTCTTTTCCACTAGTACCAATATACTGCGGAGTAAGCTGCGTGGCGCAGGGAACCATTTCAGTTCCTTTCATCATGCGTGTTGCATCATCAAGATCAAGACCCAACTCTTTAGCAATGATCACAGCAGTTTCAGCTGGGTTATTGATCCAGTAATCGATACCAGCACATTCAGCTTTCAGGAACTTGGTAACATAGTCAGGATATTTCTCGGCGAAATCATCCATCACAATGCCGACATCCCAAGTTGGGTAACCACGAGCAGCCATCAAACCAGAGGTATTAAACAGATTGGCATCGTCTTCCAATACACGACCTAGAGCGGGTTCCCAGAACCAGGCTGCATCGATATCACCGCGGCTCCAAGCCAGTGCGATATCGTTTGGACGCAGATCAATAATTTTCATTGAAGCCGGGCTTATACCCTCATCTGCCAGAGCGTTAAGCAACAGGTAGTGAGTAGTAGAGCCAAATGGTGCGGCGATCGTTTTGCCTTTCAAATCGTGCAGGCTTTTGATTCCAGCAGAGGTACGTACGGCCAGTGCCTCTACATAGTCAAGCATATTCAACACCATGATGCCCTGAATCGGCAGGCCACGGGTTACGCCGATCGCTGCAGGTGGATTACCCAAGCCACCGAAATCGATCTGCTCACCAGCAATAGCACGCAACATGTCGCCGCCGCCGCCAACCTTAATATATTTAATTTCTACGCCGGGCATTTCTTTCTGTACCAGACCCAGAGACTTGGTCACCAGCTGAGCATTTACCAGGTTCAAAAAACCTACAGTAACAGTCTCTGGCTTGTCGGCGATGGCAACTGAAGGAAGCAGTGATATACAGACACCTGCTACTAACGCTTTAAATTGCTTGTTCATAAAATTTCCTAAGTTGAAAGTTAGTGGTTTAAAAATAATTGTCTAAATCTTAATTTCTTGAAAACTGACGGGTTGATCTAGTCCAAGGCATCAGTGCAAAACCGATAAAGCGCATAACAACATCCAGAGCGATTCCGGTGAGCCCTAAAATAATCAGTCCCATAATCACAATGTCGCTGAGGAGAAATTTGGCCGCATCCCAGATCATCCAACCGATACCTGCAGTTGCCGCAACAATTTCAGCGGCCACCAAGACGGTGTAGACAAAGCCGAGAGAGATACGCATACCGGTTAGGATGGTCGGCCCGGCACCGGGTAGGTAGACTTCTCGAATCAGATCCATGCGCGAGGCACCCAGCGACTTGGTCGCCAACACATAGGTGGGATTAATATCTTTAACCGCCTGCACCGTGGCAATAATAATTCCCGGCAGGCCTGCCAGAAACAGCAGCGCCAACTTTGACGATTCACCTATACCCAACCACATGACCAATAGGGTATAGATACCCAGCGGTGGCAGCGGGCGGTAGAATTCAATAAAAGGGTTAAAGATGGCGTGAGTAGTTTTTGACATACCCATGCTAATACCCAGTGGAATACCCACCAGACAGGCCAAAAAGAACGCCGTGAGAATACGGTAGAGGCTGGTGCCCACATGCTCTAGTAAAGTCGAGCCCTGATAGCCCTCAAATGCGGCGTCAATAAAAGCTAGGTAAATGGCCTTTGGACCAGGCAGAAATAACGGGTTGGCGAGCCCAGTTTCCGTCACAAACACCCAGGCACCAAACATGGTCAACACTGAACAGCTTGAGATAAGAAAACGCTGGTTGCCTTTGCCTTGGAAAAACGCGGTTAATGGAGCAAATAGAGAGCCAAAATTCATTCGCTGACACCCAGAATACTCATGATGGCCAGAGCGTAGATCTTGGTTGCAGCAACCGATTTGGGCACCGAGATTGCTTCATTAATCGGCGACCAACCATCCTCACCGGGACCGAATGTTACGGCGTTGATTCCCGCTTCACGGAAACGAATGGTGTCGTTAAAGGCATTCTTACGATTGATATGGGGGGTACCACCGAGCAACTTTTGGTAGGCTTTGGTGATTGAGAGATTGGGTTCTTGGTCCTCAGGAACCGGCTCTGTACCGCAAACAAACAACGAGTCGGGCACTTGGCGAACGCTGAAACCGACCTCTTCCGAGGTGCCCAGGCAACTGCCCACAGTCTCGGTAATATCCTTAATAACCGTATCAATGGTCATGCCAGGCATAATGCCAACAATGGCCAAGGTCATGGTGCAACTGTCCGGCGAGAACTGCATTTCACCGGGCAGGCCACCGTTGATACGAACCACGCAAACACAGGGAGGGGTATGTCCCATCATCTCTGCGGGGGTATGGAAAAAACTCATGGTATTGAGGGGCTCGACTAGGGTCGACGCCAAAGTGATGGCATTAACACCAGTATCCGGGCGCCATATATGGGATTTTAGTCCAGTTACCGTCAGTTCAACCAGGCAGTTGCCAGCATTGGCAACCGAGATATTCATACCCCAATCTTCGGTTTCACCGCCCCAGGCTGTGGGTTCTGCGGTAATCGAATAATCTGTTTTGAGGCCCATGGTTTTGGTCATATAAATAGAACCGTGCAAACCATTTTTTTCTTCGTCGACGGTGTAACAGCAGACCAAATCACCTTTGAGCCGCACTCCTTCGTCGAGTACCGCCTTAACCGCGAGCAGTGAGGCCGCAAGGTTGCCTCGAGTATCTGAGGTGCCGCGACCATAGAGCCAGTCGCCGTGGCGCGTCGCCTTAAACGGATCTTGATCGCACTTGTCCCAGCGCTCAGGTTCAACCGCAGGATAGGTATCTAGGTGGTCGTTGAGCATTAGTGATGGGCCATCCCCAGTACCCTTTAAGCGACCCACAACATTGGGTCGGTGGGGCTGAGATGCAAATTTTTCCACTTCAAAGCCCATGGCTTCGAGTTTGCCGGCAACAAACAGAGCAATCGATTCCTCTTCACCGGCGGCAATATCCGGGTCCAGTGGATTAACCGAGTGCGGTTGACCGGTGCGAACCATTTCGGTAGTGAGATCCATCCACTCGCTTTCATGGACACGTGCTATAACGCGCTGTTCAAGATCCGAAAGAAGCTCTGTCGTTTTGCTCATAATTTTTCTCAGTAAGTGTTTATTTTTTTCACAATAGGCTGTTAACAGCGACTATGAATTTTGTAACTCAAAGGCTCTTAGACTTTCAGCGCGGATAACCTCTAGGCACTGTCTTTTCAATTCGATGTAGTCAGGACGGGTTGCCATCTCTTGAGAACGCGGTCTTGGCAGTGGATTGTCAAACTCCGCAACGACCTTTCCGGGGCTGGCACTCATCACTACAATCTTGTCCGCCAGAAAAACCGACTCATCAACATCGTGGGTAACAAACACAACAGTGGTTCCAAACTCACTCCACACATCCAGCAAGCTCTCTTGCATTACCAAGCGCGTCTGGGCATCAAGAGCGCCAAAAGGCTCGTCCATTAACAGCACACTGGGGAAAGTCGCCAGCGCCCGAGCAATACCAACACGCTGCTGCATTCCCCCGGACAACTCAGCGGGATAATGATTTCTGTACTTGGAGAGGCCGACCATATCGAGGAAAAACTCAGTGGTTTGGGTCGATTCAAGATCATTGGTTAGCTTGGGCCCCAAGGCTATATTCTCGAAGGTGGTTTTCCACGGCAGCAGTGAATACTGCTGAAAAACCATGCCGCGATCCGGACCAGGGCCTGACACCACTTTGCCGTCGACGCGCACAGAGCCGGTAGTCGGGGTGGTATAGCCTGCCACAGAATTCAATAGCGTCGACTTACCGCAACCGGAGGGTCCCAAAATACACACAAACTGCCCTGGCTCAACCACCAAACTGGTTTCTTGCACTGCGATTGTCCCCTGCGCGCCGTTGCCAAATAGGACACTGACTCTGTCTATTTCAATCAAGCCGCGAGACTTCGAACCGGCCTTCATTGATTTAGTCGCGGCAAGGGATAGTGCTGGTATTTGATTTACTGACATTTATTACTTCACCTAAAAGTTAGTCGTACTCATTGAACGTCAATATCGAACCATCGATTCGGTAGCACTGAGTCATACACTTGTATTAGCAAGTTATATCCAGTGCTTATAGGTAACGCTAAATCTGTGCCAAAAATTAAATTATTTCAAAATTATTTTTTAACCAACTGATTAATATAGAATTATTTTTATTTAGAGGGACAAAAACAATAAGGGATAAGAGCCAATAGTGGATGCAGCTGTGCCCATAAAAAGGCGCTTGGATCAACAGTGCACATTAAAAGGGCAAAGCTTAAAAAGTGTTTAGTACAAGTAATAGATTTCTTGGAAAACTAATTTGGGTCTGGGAGGATTAGAAATAGAGGCAATATTTGGCCTGCAATAAGACTGTATATACCCGACGGGTTTGGTAATCAGAAATGCTTGTGAAGGGTTATTGATGGTCTATTTGAAGGTTATATTGTGCTGTCGAGGTCTTGGTATGGAGCACTTTTGTCGGTCCCTGGTTTCCGTTGGTGTTCGGATTTGGCTGCAAGCTAGCGGGTGATGGGAGACAGCCTAGGAATGCCAGTATATGGACATTTGTACGCACTTTATCAGAACTTTATTGGAAGTCTGACGGAAGGTTGCTAGACTGGAATAATAACAAAGGAACACCTATTCGCTTATGTTTACACCCAAATTCCAAATCACCCCAGCTTTAAGCAAAGCCTTGATGGACATTGAAGCCAGCCGCCAGGCTGTTACTGATTTGCCAATCACTGTGCATGTTTTGACCTCATTGCGCGAGTCTGCGCGACTGGTATCCACCCATTACTCCACACAAATTGAGGGCAATCGCCTCACGCAGGAGCAAGTGGAAGATGTGATTCACGGCGGCACATTCCCCAATCGTGAACGGGATGAGCGAGAGGTCAAAAACTATTATCTGGCTCTCGACTACCTAGATACACTCATCAAAGCCAAATCCCGTAATATTGCTGAATCAGACATTCAAATCCTGCATGGATTGGTGATGGAGGGGAAAGCGCGCCCGACCACATACCGCGACGGTCAAAACGTTATCCGCGATAGCAGTAACAATTCTATTGTCTGCATGCCGCCAGCGGCAAAGGACGTTCTGGCTCTTATGCAGGAGCTGATAGAGTGGGTCAATACGGAGGTCGACAAGTCCGAGCTGCCCATGCCGATTATCGCAGCCATTGCGCATTATCAATACGCGACCATCCATCCATATTATGACGGTAATGGCCGTACAGCCCGCTTGCTCACGAATTTAGTGCTGCATAAGTCCGGCTATGGGCTGAAAGGGATTTACTCTCTGGAAGAATACTATGCTCGAAATCTGCAAAGCTATTACCAAGCCTTAACCATTGGTGAGTCGCACAACTACTACTTTGGACGGGTTGAAGGTGATGTTACGGACTGGATTACTTATTTCTGTGGCGGCATGGCGGATGCTTTTGCCAATATCCGCGTCAAAGCATCGGAGGCAGCCAAACAAACGAATGCGGATCATACCCCGCTTCTGCGAGAGCTGGATCAGAGACAAAAACAGGTGCTGCCATTGTTTCAGCGGAGCAAATACATCACCACACGAGAAATCGCCGAGCTGCTGATCATCCACCCTCGAACCGCGCTGAACCAATGCAAAAAGTGGGTTGATGCAGGCTTTGTTATTCAGCACGGTGATGCCAATAAATCACGGAAGTATGAGCTTGCCGATAAGTGGCTGGAGCTAATATCGTGATGGCACCGGATGCAGAAAGCAGCTTGTTACGGGTTTTCTAATGCCCCTGGAAGAATAAGTGATTAACATCTGTCTATAGGCTGTTTTTTCACACCTGCGGCTTCTAAAGTCGGCTGTAAGTTAGTTAGTAATGAAAGACAGCCTAGCGGCTGTGTTTCACCCTTCGGGCGCCTTTGGCGTCCAAACTCGCCTGTAAGTTAGTTAGTGATGAAAGACAGCCTAGCGGCTGTGTTTCACCCTTCGGGCGCCTTTGGCGTCCAAACTCGCCTGTAAGTTAGTTAGTGATGAAAGACAGCCTAGCGGCTGTGTTTCACCCTTCGGGCGCCTTTGGCGT
>CAWLBR010000130.1:0-6513 GCA_963855085.1 Gammaproteobacteria bacterium | reverse complement strand
TGAATCGCGTCCCAGATGCCTTCACGGGTGTTCTCTGTGGCCCAGACTGCGGCATAACCCGAGGCGGCCATCATAAAGCCAGGAACGGTGAATTTACCGCGACCACCCACGGCATCTTTCCAGCGATCTGGCTGAGGTTCCATGCCAGCACTGTGCTTGCCATAGAAGTTATCTTCCGCGGCGGTGGCCAGTGAAGTGTGTGAATCCGTAGAACCGATCATGCCAAATTTGTAGGGGTTCGCGCCGTGCTTAGACTCAAGCGCGAGACCATTTTTCAGTGCTTCACGAGCATACTCAAAGGGAATCATCTGATCCGTTTTGGGAACACCGGCAAAGTCACCTAGATCCCAGCTTTCGTAATCGGCAAAGCGGTCATCGGGCGACAATAGCGGATGCGCTTCGCCATCACCTTTAATCTGGGTTACCTCATAGACAGGCTCCCAGCGGGCGCGGCGTGCCGCATAGTCAGAATCCATCTGATCGCCAAACTCCAGCTCAGCGGTGGGAAACATCAGGCCATTTGAGATATTGCCGTTGTGCGCTATGGCCAGCACTTTGCCGCCAGTGGTGTCTTCGTACTGCTGCAAAAAGTCCCACAGCACTCTCGGGTCCGAGCTCTCTTTTGGAGACAGGGGCAACAGCGTCTGTGCAGTCTCAGCATCGTCGCGATAGATCACTACACGGTGCAAATTCTGGCCACCCTTCTGGGCAGTAAACTCAAAGCCGATTAATGGTGTGAAGGTACCCGGCTCATAGTGGGCATCAGCGGTAGCAGTCAGGTATTCCCAGGCATTGCCGCGGATATCTTTATCTTCCAGCTCACGGGGGGTATCTGATCTAGTCTGAGTGGAATCCAACTGGCGGGCATCGTCGACCTCACCGGCAAACAGAATCTCTGACCAGGCCTGCAATGTGGGGTTGGCAAGCAATTTGGGATTGCCCGCCTTAAGGGCAATCATGGCGCCAACACCGTCGGTGTGATCCGCCAGCACTAAGAAGTCCAAAGGCTCACGCAGCTGGGCTGGTTGGCCCTTGGTGGCCATGACCTTCTCGCCCTTGGCGAAACGGTAGGCATCATCTGGGCCCAGGGTGTTGCCAAAGATAAAGGCATCCATAGAAAAGTTGGAGTGTAGATGGGTATCGCCCCAGAACACCTGCTTCTGCAAGGGCTGATCGGCCACAGGAGAATAATGCGGATCCTGATTGCGGGTCTGCTCTGCGACTACGTAGCCGGTTTTGTCCGCCTTAGCCTGCAGTGCCGGGACCTCGACGCTAACCTCAGAATCTTGGTTAAAAGACCAGCCGCCATAAAACGCGATTGCGATCAGCGCAACGATAAGACTATTTTTGATTTTCACCTTGAATTTCCCCTGTTATTTTTTTTATCGGCGGCGATCTTACCACTAAAAAACAATTTCGTTAGCGTCCAAAGCAGACAGCTTATTCATGGTAATATCGCGTTTTGACAGCACGACTAAAACGGCCAATACGGCTAAAACGACTAGAAAAAAACCTATGCTAAGACTCAGCGAAATCAAACTGCCCCTAGACCACAGCGACAACGATCTGCAGCGGGAGATTCTGCGCACCCTGAGCATAGAGGCCGCCGATTTACACAGCTTCAGCATCTTTAAACGCAGCCATGATGCCCGCAAGCGCGGTCGTATAATGCTTATCTATCAGCTTGATGTAGTGCTCGCCGGCCAGGCCGAGAGCCGCGTACTTGAGACAACCCCTGCCCTGCCGCGCGTGGGGCCCAGCCCCGACACCAGCTATAAGTTTGTCGCCGAGCCACTGACAGACTTCCCACAGGCCAATCAGCAGCGCCCGATTGTGGTGGGCTTTGGTCCCTGCGGCATTCTCGCCGCATTGGTGCTGGCCCAGATGGGACTAAAACCCATAGTGCTTGAGCGCGGCCAGGAAGTGCGTCAGCGCACCAAAGAGACCTGGGGTTTCTGGCGCAAACGCAAACTCAACACCGAGTCCAATGTGCAGTTTGGTGAAGGCGGTGCCGGCACCTTTTCCGATGGCAAGCTCTGGAGTCAGGTGAAAGATCGCCGTCATCTTGGGCGCAAGGTGTTGCGTGAATTTGTTATTGCCGGAGCGCCTGAAGAAATCCTCACCGACAGCAGACCCCATATTGGCACCTTTAAGCTGGTCAGTATGGTGGAGAATATGCGCGCCGAGATTATCCGTCTGGGTGGCGAAATACGCTTTGAACACAAGGTCGAAGGTCTATTGCGTGAGCCAGACAACGCAGAGGGCCAAGGCCAGATTACAGGCCTGACATTGGCCACTGGTGAAGTTCTTCACAGCCGCCATATAGTGATCGCCATCGGCCACAGCGCCCGAGATAGCTTCCAGATGCTGCTCGATCACGGCGTCTATATTGAAGCCAAGCCCTTCTCTATCGGCTTTCGTATCGAACATCCCCAATCAACCATCGATAAAGCGCGCTTTGGCGATCAGGCCGGACATCCCATACTGGGTGCAGCGGAATATAAGTTGGTCCACCACTGTAAAAATGGCCGCACGGTTTACAGTTTTTGCATGTGCCCCGGCGGCACCGTAGTGGCTGCCACCTCGGAAGAAGGTCGCGTGGTAACCAATGGCATGTCCCAGTACTCGCGCAATGAGCGCAATGCCAACGCCGCCATTGTGGTGGGCATTTCCCCTGAAGAAGATTTTCCCGACCACCCTCTTGCCGGTATTGATTTACAGCGGGAATTAGAGACACTGGCCTACCAGCTTGGAGGCGAAAATTACAATGCCCCAGCACAGTTAGTGGGGGACTTTTTAAAACATCGCCCCTCCACTGAACTAGGTTCGGTGGAACCTTCGTATAAACCGGGGATCACCCTTGGAGATCTCTCCAAAACCATGCCCGCCTTTGCTGTGGCAGCGATTCGGGAAGCGATTCCAGAATTCGACAAGCAGGTAAAAGGCTACGCCATGGCTGATGCCATTATGACCGGTGTGGAAACACGCACCTCGGCACCGGTAAGTATTAAGCGCGACGCGGTCTATCAGAGCGTCAATACCAGAGGACTCTACCCCGCAGGGGAAGGAGCAGGTTATGCCGGGGGTATTTTGTCCGCAGGAATTGATGGTATTAAAGTGGCTGAAGCACTAGCCATGGACCTACTGAAATAGCGCCAATAAAGTAGCGCTAATAAAGTAGCACTATTAAAGTAGCACTAATAAAATAGCTAACTTAAATAGCCCTGCCTAAAAAGGGCCAGTAAGTCGATAGAGAGTCAGAAAAATAATAAACGTCTCGGCAACCAAGTTGCCAGGGGAAGCACCATGAACAAAGACGAAATTTCAGCCCAGGCTGCAGAGATAATTAGCTCCGATAGAGAGCACATCTGGCATCACCTGACCCCTCACAACGCCTTTAAAAATAGCGACCCGCTGATTATTAAAAGTGGCGTCGGCATGCGCGTAACCGATATTAAAGGCACTGAATATCTGGATGCCACCTCCGGTGGAGTCTGGTCAGTCAACGTGGGTTATGGCCGTGAATCCATTGCCAATGCGGTACGTGATCAGCTGTTGGAAATGTGCTATTTCGCCAACAGTGCCGGCAGTATTCCCGGGGCAAAATTTGCTGAAAGGCTGTTGCAAAAAATGCCTGAAATGCAAGATGCTGAAACTAGTGGAAAGGGCAAAGTCTACTATTCCAATTCCGGTTCCGAAGCCAATGAAAAAGTCTACAAAATGGTGCGCCAGTTAGCCCATATAAATGGCGATGGCCGCCGTCATAAAATCATCTTCCGCGACCGCGATTATCACGGTTCAACCATCGGCGCCCTCAGTTCCACCGGTCACCAGCAGCGCAAAGAACAGTACGGCCCTTTTGCCCCAGGCTTTTCTGAGTTCGCCCACTGCTGCTGTTACCGCTGCCCCTTTGGCAAAACCTACGGCAGCTGTGATATCGAATGCGCCAAAGATCTTGAAACCGCTATTTTGCGTGAAGGCCCAGATCAAGTGGGTGCCGTGGTACTAGAACCGATTACTGCGGGTGGCGGCATTATTCCCCCAGTGCCTGAGTACTTCCCCATCATTCAAGCGATCTGCAAAAAATACTCAGTGCTACTGCATATAGATGAAGTGGTCTGTGGTCTCGGTCGCACTGGCAAATGGTTTGGCTACCAGCACTACGGCGTCAAACCGGATCTGGTAACCATGGCCAAAGGACTCGCCAGTGGCTATGCCGCCATCTCCTGCACCGTGGCCACAGACAGTGTATTCAATCAGTTTGCCGCGGAAGATGCAGGAACCTTGGACTACTTTAGAGATATCAGTACCTTTGGTGGATGCACTGGCGGCCCCGCCGCGGGCCTCGCCAACATGGATATTATCGAAGAGGAAAATCTGCTGGATAATGTGGTGCAGATGGGTGAACACCTCAAGGATCGCCTATATGGCTTGCAGGAAAAATACCCAGTGATAGGTGATGTGCGCGGCAAAGGTTTCTTTGCCGGAGTTGAATTAGTCTCTGACCGCAGTACCAAACAGCCTATGCACGAAAGCTACCTGATGAAAATCGTCGCCCACTGCATGGCTCAAGGTGTCTTGGTTGGCCGGACTAACAGAAGCTTTACCGAGTTCAACAATAACCTCTGTCTGAGTCCCGCACTGATCGCATCGCGCCGCGATATAGATGATATTGTCGACGCCATTGATTGTGCTCTGGCTGATAATCCACTGTAAAAAACATTTAGAAACAGCGTTAGAGAAAACGTTTAAGAGAAGAAGGAATCGAAATGAATTTTGTTCCCTATGCTATTCCAGCTTTCCTATTAATGATTGTTATGGAACTTGGTTGGGGCCTGTTTAAAGGCAACAATACCTACAGGGTGAATGACAGCATTAACAGTCTGAGCATGGGCCTATTGAGCACAGTAACAAAATTTGTTTTTCTCAATATTGGCGCACTGGTTTTTGCCAAAATCTCTCAAGAATATGCCATCTGGGCTTTCGATATAAACTCTCTCGGCCACTGGCTTCTGGCCATACTGCTCTACGATTTTCTCTACTATTGGTTTCACCGAATTAGCCATGAGCGCCAGTTTTTCTGGGCTTCCCATGTGGTCCACCACCAGAGTGAAGACTACAACCTCAGCACTGCCCTGCGCCAAACCAGCACCAGCTTTGCGACCACTTGGATATTTTATATTCCCTGTTTCTTTTTGGGTATGCCGATCGCCATGTTTGTCAGTATCGCCAGTGCGCATCTGATCTATCAGTTCTGGGTCCACACCCAACATATCCCCAAACTGGGTGTCTTTGAGTGGTTTATGGTTAGCCCCTCTAACCACCGAGTGCACCATGCGCAAAACGCCGACTACATTGATAAAAATTATGGCGGCCTGCTGATTATTTGGGATCGACTATTTGGCACCTTTAAAGCAGAGGACGAAAAGCAGGAGGCGATTTATGGCATCCGCGTGCCACTGCAGAGTTGGAATCCCATCTGGGGCAACCTGCATATTTTTGCCGGCATGCTTCGGGACATATGGCATACCCATCGCTGGTCAGATAAGTTTCGCGTGCTCTGGTCAAAAACCGGCTGGCACCCCAAGGATATGGTTACGCGCTTTCCGGAACAGAAATCCGATCTAGCACAATTTGAAAAATATAACCCTCAGCGCAGTAGCACTGTTAATGGCGGAATTATCCTGCAGTACCTGCTGCTCGCGGTATTACATTTTTGGAGTTCAGGGCAAAGCACAGTGCTCTCTTCGACGTTGATGTGGGCGGTGGTACTCGCGCAGGTGGCAATACTCATTGTGATTGGCGCAGTGTTGGATGGTAAAGCCTATGCCCGGTCGTTGGAATACGCTCGCCTGCTAGCCTTATCGTCAATGCTATGGATAAGCTACTCAGCAGAGTTAATCAGTTCCGACTGGTTAAGCTGGGGGGTTGGCTATTTGCTTGCCAGTGGTATCACAATGTGGATTTGCCTCAATCAGACGATGGCGAGTTTTTCACTGCAATCTCCAAAATGATGCAAAAATGAACCTAAAGCCTTTATAAGACCCACTATTCCCTCGTCAAATATTGCCATAGACTTAGATTAACTCTCGCAGATTTTCATTATCCCTGCATTTAAAAATACCCTTACCTGTCAGCGTAAACTACGAAAATACTCATTAATGTATAAGCGATAAAAGAGCCTTGACCTTACTCTAGCCGGTTGTTACTTTATGCCCGTGCTTAATAAAGCACTCAATAATAAAAATAGATCTATAAAAACAACTACTCATGAAGTACCTAGGGGAAGCATATGACGTTCAAGCACAGTTATTTAAGTGTCGCAATTCTTGCTGGCACGGCTATTTTGACTGCAAACACAGCATTAGCCGAAGATAACGCTACTATTGAAGAAGTACAGGTTACAGGTTCATACATCAAGGGAACGCCCGGCGATTCCGCATTACCCGTTCAGATTCTAGATCGAAGCTATATTGATTCCATTGGCGCTACATCAGTCTCTGATGTTATTGC
>CAWLBR010000129.1:0-6692 GCA_963855085.1 Gammaproteobacteria bacterium | reverse complement strand
CAATATCTTCCTTACCGATCTGAGTAATTTCGGTGCAGTGAATCAAGTGATGGGGGAGTATTTCCAACAGCCCTATCCGGCACGTGCCGCCATTGGTGTCAGCGAACTGCCCAAAGGTGCTCAGGTTGAGATGGATGGTATTCTGGTAATTTAGAGAGCCGACCTGCAGTATTTATTTGCCTATGATCGGCGCATTCCCATCGTAGGCAAATAAAGTGACGGCCGCTAGAGCGAGAACTATCGCGATATAGTCTTTTACCGCGAAGGTCTCTTTGTAAATCAAAAATGCCAATCCTATAGTTACCAGAAATGACATGCTTCTTATGGTGCTGCCCACGGAAACGTTGATGTACTTCACCGAGTAATTAAAGCTCAGGACACTGGCAAACAAAAACACCGCAATGATCAACGGCCAGATAAGCCCTTGGTAAGACGTCTTAAGATTGAATTCTTTTTCTCGAAAAGCCAGCCACACCGTCAGTGCAATGACAAAACTAAACAGGTAGTAGTAAAACGTCGTGTTTATCGGGCCTAGTACTTGGGTGCTTTTCTTGTAGTAGAAGTTTGCTACGCCTAGGGTAACCATAGAAACGGTTGCGAAGATAAATCCTAAATAGTAGTGCAAAGTTGAAACTCCTTTTTCAAACGACCAAGAATCCAAGTCGAAGCCTATTCCATCTTTCAGACGGAATTGCCAAAACCGCTAAATGCCATAGGTATAACAGATAGTGCCAACAGCACAGCCATTGTTATATTGAAGTAATGTATGCGCTTACCGCCGCGTAAAAACTGTTGCAGGCCCTGACCTAACTTCAACCAAAGCGCCATGCAGATAAAGCCCATAACAAAATAGATCAATATGATCGTCACTACACTCTGCGTGACATTCTCTGGGGTGGTAAACGCCGCTAGGGCGCCAATAGCAATGACCCAAGCTTTGGGGTTTAGCCATTGAAAGGCAGCTGCTTGGATAAATGTTAGGGGTTGTCGGATCTTACTTGAGGCGCTTGAATTGCCAGCATTGGCTATTTTCCAGGCCAGATAGAGCAAGTACGAAATACCTGAGACCTTTATATAAATATAGATACTTGGGTACTGTTCAAATAAAGCCCCTAATCCAAAACCCACCACTGCGACCATAATTGGAAAGCCAATACAGATGCCTAGATAGTGGGGCATGGATTTTCGTATTCCATGATTTAATCCCGAGGCCAGCAGCATCATATTGTTGGGACCCGGGGTGATCCCGGCAACAAATGTGAAGGTGATAAGTGAGAGGTAGTATTCCATTTCCGTTGCATGTCCTTTGTAAAAAGAGCCTAACTACATAGATCGCTCCGCGATCAATAACCTATAGCCCTCTTTATAACTGGGGTAAAGAAATTCATAGCCGCTATCTAAGAGCCGCTGGTTGCTGCAGCGGCGAATGGCTTTTTGCTCAACAATCTCATCCTTTAGCTCGACCTCTAATTGCTCGGCCAGCCAAATACGTAAATCGTGCTGGGTCACTGGCGCGCAGTCAGTCGCTATATAGAGGCTCTCTAGTTCTTTGCCTGCATCAAAAGCCCGAACCAAGTGCGCCAAAACTCCTGCACAGTCCTCACTGTAAATACGATTGCTCCATTGCTCGGGCTGTGCCGGACGACCTTTGCCGGCAATAATTTGATCGAGCATGCGGGTGCGTCCCGGGCCATAGATACCGGAAAATCTCACGATGACTGTGGGGCAAGGCAAGGCGCTGATCTGTTGCTCGGCCTCAAGTAGTAACTTACCGGAAAAACTTAGTGCGGTGGTGGGGGACTGCTCATCGACCCAGTCGCCGTTGCAATTGCCATAGACACTAGTACTGGAAACCCAGATCACTAGCTTGGGTACGGTTGTTGCAAGGGACATGGCGCTGGCCAGTGTTTTGGCGCTGTCGACATAAGCGCGCTGATAGGCCTCGGGGGTAAATCCATCTGGGGTTAAAGTGGCTACTACTACATCAAAGCCCTGATTTAAGACCTCCACCATAAGATCTAGATCGGTCATGCTGCCGGCTAGAGGAGAGATAAAATCCGGTAGGGTCTGTGGATTGCGCTTTAAACCAAAGCAGTCAAAATCAGCGGCTAGACGGGATGCGCTGCGACTGCCTATATCACCACAGCCGGCAAATAATATTTTCAATCGATGTTTCCTATGTGGTGTATTTTGGCTATCATCAGTGCCAATTCAAAGGTCGCTAAATGCCCCTTACAGAACCGGATAAGGTCAACCAATCGACGCTCAGTATAGCGGTTGTGAAACTCTAACGTGAATTGAGTATTGGGCTTTTCCAGCACTCCAATGTTGACAGCAACCTTGCCGGGATTACACTCAGCTAATGACTTCCCTTTCACTACATAGTATCGGCGTCGAAAAGCTTCGCGGAGTCGGCCCGCTGCTGTCTGCCAAACTGCAAAAGCTTGGCCTCTATACGGTTCAAGATCTGCTTTTTCATCTGCCGCTGCGCTATATAGACCGCACCAAAATTACTGCCATCGGCGGCGTGCAACCGCTCACCGAAGTCGTGATTGAAGGCGAAGTCCGCGGCAGCGATGTGGTCTTTGGCCGCCGTCGCAGCCTGGTCTGTCGTGTGCAGGATCACAGCGGCCTGATGACACTGCGCTTTTTTCACTTTAATCAGGCCCAGCAGCAGGGCTTGCAGCCGGGAACCAAACTGCGCTGCTTTGGGGAAGTGCGCCGGGGAAAGTCTGGGCTAGAGATGTATCACCCGGAATATCAGCTGCTCAATCAGGCGCAGCCACCGGCCTTGGCCGAAACCCTGACACCGATTTATCCAGCCACCGAGGGCGTGACCCAACAGCGTATTCGCGATCTCTGCGGTCAGGCCTTAAAGCTACTGGAACAACACAGCATTGAAGACTGGCTACCTGCGGAATTGGCTAATAGTCACTCCAATTATTCCTTAGTCGACGCCCTACATCTGCTCCACAACCCGCCGCCGGGCACAGCAATCAATCTACTCGCCGAGGGAGAGCATCCAGCACAACAGCGCCTGGCCAGCGAAGAGTTAATTGCTCACCATTTAAGCCTGCTGCGTCTGCGGCAAAAAATTCAGCACCAGGCGGCACCGGCACTGCTGCCCGATCAGACTGCAGCGGATCGTTTTTTAGCCCAGCTGCCCTTTACCCTCACCGGCGCTCAACAACGTGTTGTCAGTGATATCAGTGCCGATATCAGCCAACCCATACCTATGTTGCGTCTAATTCAGGGAGATGTGGGCTCAGGTAAAACCGTGGTCGCCGCACTGGCCGCTGTGCAAGCAGTGGCCAATGGTATGCAAGCGGCGCTGATGGCGCCTACAGAGATTCTCGCCGAACAGCATAGAGTCAATTTTGAAACCTGGCTGGCGCCACTGGGTATCCGTATCGCCTGGCTGACAGGCAAGCTAAAGGGCAAAGCTCGAGAAGTGCAGCTGGCGGCGATTGCCGATGGCAGCGCGCAAATTGTTATCGGCACCCATGCGCTGTTTCAGGAGGCGGTGACGTTTCATAATTTAGGCCTAACCATTATTGATGAGCAGCACCGCTTTGGCGTCCATCAACGTTTGGCCTTGCGCAAAAAAGGCGCAGTGATAGACGCGGAAATCGATGAGGAGGGATCTACACCTCATCAGCTGATTATGACAGCCACACCCATTCCCCGAACATTGGCCATGAGCGCCTACGCCGATCTGGACTGCTCGGTAATCGACGAACTGCCCCCAGGACGCAAGCCTATAGAAACCGTGGTGCTCAATGAACTGCGCCGCAACGATGTAATAGAACGCGTGCGCGCCTCCTGTCAGGATGGTCGTCAGGCCTATTGGGTCTGTACCCTTATTGAAGAGTCCGATGTGCTCGAAGCTCAGGCCGCAGAGGCCACGGCTCAGGAATTGCAGTTGCTGCTCTCAGAGCTCTCTGTGGGCCTTATTCACGGCCGTCTCAAGCCGAAGGAAAAAGTCCAGATGATGCAGGCCTTTAAGGCCGGTGAGATCAATCTACTGGTAGCCACCACAGTTATTGAAGTAGGCGTGGATGTGCCTAATGCCAGCCTGATGATTATCGAAAATTCTGAACGTCTGGGCCTGTCCCAATTGCACCAGCTGCGCGGACGAGTCGGCCGTGGCAGCCAGAGCAGTCACTGTGTGCTGCTCTACAGTGCCCCGCTGTCGGGCAATGGAGCTGCACGTCTAAAGATTATGCGTGAGACCAACGACGGCTTTAAGATCGCTGAAAAGGATCTTGAGATCCGCGGCCCAGGGGAAGTTCTCGGCACCCGCCAAACTGGCGATATGCAGTTTCGGATCGCCGATTTACAGCGCGACGCTCATCTGTTGCCAGAGGTTAAACGCATGGCCATCGTGTTATTGCATGAATACACGGATAACGTGGATCCGCTTATCGCACGCTGGCTCGGCCACAGTGAACAATATGGGCAAGCTTGAACAAAGCAGTATAAACTTGCCGGCATAAAATCTTCATAAAGGAAGCACTAATGACATTAAGTAATTCAATCTCCAGTATCTTCGGTGTGTCACCGATTAAGCCCATACAGAACCATATGGCGGAAGTGATTAAATGTGTCAGTAAATTGGAAGACTTCTTGAATGCCACCTTTGCCGATGACTGGGTTACCGCCGCTGAGGTGTTTGACCAGATCTCTGCCGACGAGCAGAGCGCTGACAAGCTCAAGAAACAGTTCCGCATGCATATGCCGAAGAGCCTGTTTATGCCGGTTTCTCGGGGTGATCTGCTGAGTATCATTACCCAGCAGGACAATATTGCCAATCTCACCAAAGATATCTGCGGCATTATCCTCGGCCGTCAGATGGCTATCCCCAAAGCCCTGCACGCGGATTTTATCGGCTTCGTTGGCTCCTCAACTGTGACCTGTGAAAAGGCCCATGGGGCTATCAACGAGCTCGACGAGCTATTGGAAACAGGTTTTGCTGGCTCCGAGGTGAAGTTTGTTCAGAAGCTGATTCGTGAACTCGCCGCTCAGGAACAAAAGGTCGACAAAAAAGAACTCAAGCTGCGTAAGAAACTGTTTAATCTGGAAGCCGATTTGCCCCCGGTCAATGTAATTTTTATGTACAACATTATTGACCAAATCGGCGCATTGGCTGACACTGCCGAGATGATTGGCAATCAGGTTGAATTGCTGCTCGCAAAATAACCGATATAAAAATAGTCACTACATAAAAGATAACAAACTCGGGAATCGGTGCGATGGAATTTTTTACTGAATATGGAACCATCCTTATTCTACTGGCAGCCTGCTGCGGCTTCTTTATGGCTTGGGGCGTGGGTGCCAATGATGTGGCTAACGCCATGGGCACCTCGGTAGGCTCCAAGGCCCTAACCATTAAACAGGCGATTATGATCGCCATGGTGTTCGAATTCGCGGGTGCCTATCTGGCCGGTGGTGAAGTGACCTCCACCATCCGCAAAGGCATAGTCGACTCGGCAATCTTTCAGGATCGACCAGAAGACCTAGTGTTTGGTATGTTATCGGCTCTGTTAGCCGCTGGGTCCTGGCTCGCCATCGCTAGCTTTAAAGGCTGGCCTGTATCAACAACCCATTCGATTGTCGGCGCCATTGTTGGTTTTGCCGCTGTGGGCGTGTCCCCTGATGCGGTGAACTGGGGCAAGGTCGGCACCATCGTGATGAGCTGGCTGGTGTCGCCAATCATGGCTGGTACGCTCTCGTTCTTGCTGTTCCGCAGCGTTCAGCATTTGATCCTTCTGCAAGAAGATCCCTTCGAAAAAGCCAAACGCTATATCCCCATCTATATGTTTTTCGTCGGCTTCTTGATTGCCATGGTGACCTTGCTCAAAGGTCTCAAACACGTCTTTAAAGATAACGGCATGACCCTGACGTTCCTCGACAGCGCCATGATTGCATCAGTAGTGGGTGTACTGGTTGCCATTCTCGGCAGCTATTTGCTGACCCGAGTGAAACGAGATTTGAGCCTAGAGGCCAACAACCGCTTTGCCAATGTTGAGCGTGTGTTCGCCGTATTAATGATCTTCACCGCCTGTAGTATGGCCTTTGCTCACGGCTCCAACGATGTCGCCAACGCTGTTGGACCTCTGGCTGCAGTGGTTAGCATTGTCGCATCAGGTGGTGATATTACCGCTAACACTTCTATGCCGCCGTGGATATTGTTGCTCGGTGGTGGAGGTATTGTTGTTGGTCTTGCCACCTATGGCTACAAAGTGATGGGCACAATCGGCCGCAAGATTACCGAACTGACACCCAGTCGCGGCTTTGCTGCTGAGTTGGGTGCCGCAGCCACCGTGGTTATTGCATCGGGAACAGGTCTGCCTATCTCCACAACACACACACTAGTAGGTGCGGTACTAGGCGTTGGTCTGGCGCGGGGTATAGGCGCAATCGATCTACGCATGGTGGGATCGATCTTCCTGTCTTGGCTGGTGACTCTACCAGCTGGTGCCGGACTCTCGATTATGTTCTTCTTTATGTTTAAAGCGTCCTTCGGACTTTAGGGACGCTTTGCAAAAAAAGCCCGCGCTTAACTGAAAGGTTAGGCGCGGGCTTTTTTGTTTCTGGGTTTTTTTAAAGTAAATACGACAATGACTCCCAGGGATAGTTTAGAGAGCTGTGTTATCGAGAGCTGTGTTATCGAGAGCTGTGTCACTAGGCCT